>QAKR01000028.1:42436-55670 GCA_003343705.1 Clostridiales bacterium
CGGCCTCTTGGTCCCGAACCAAGCGCGCTACCAGCTGCGCTACACCCCGATTAAAGTCGAAGAGATTATCTTCAACTGTTAGATTATATCATATTTTTTATATATTGTCAAGGGCTTTTCGTTGTTAAGGTAAATTGAAAATTGTAAAAATTATGTTAAGTGGTGATATTTCTAAATATAAAATAAAGGTAACTAATTAATAGTGCTATTAATAACAACTTCGTCAATGCTACGTTTTGGAACATAGTGATTATTTTGTTTGTCACGGTAGTATTTAATATCTTTACTTTCAGATACGGGGATCATTATAATATTTTCATCAGGTTTTCCCAAAGCAACAATTAAAACGGGAACAAGATTTTGGGGAAGGGAAAGGGCTTTAGAAATTTCATCAGGTGTAAAGTTCCCTATCATACAGCCACCGTAACCCATGTCTGTTGCACATAAAAGCATTGTTTGAGCTACTATTCCGACATCTTTATAAAACCGTTCTGGATTTTCTGCTATATTTTTATCGTGGCAGATTACAACAAACGCTGTAGGGTGATGTCCTTCAAAGGGAAGGTCAAGATGTTGAAGCTGACGTGCCCAGCGTGTTAATGGTTGTATAATATCATTTTGTTCTTCTGTACAAGAGATATAATATTTTAAAGGTTGAATATTTACACTTGACGGGCAAAGACGTGCACAGTCAACTATTTTCAACATTTCTTCACGTGTTATTTTAACATTTTCATCAAAGCCTCTATAGCTTCTGTTCTTTTTTACAAGCTCTAAAAAATTCATAATATTTACCTCTTCAATTATTAAATAAATACCTAAATAACATGGTTAACTTAAAAGTTTTTCTTCAATATATATAATTGTTGTATACAAAAAGCCCGGAATAGTTCCGGGCTTTTGGAGCTGGTAGTCAGAATCGAACTGACGACCTCATCATTACGAGTGATGCGCACTACCGACTGTGCAATACCAGCATATATGCGGCAAGCAGGATGCTCACCGCTTTTTTCAG
The DNA here is from genome assembly GCA_003343705.1 of Clostridiales bacterium. GTDB lineage: Bacteria > Bacillota > Clostridia > Oscillospirales > UBA644 > QAKR01. Next base: position 43,452 of record QAKR01000028.1, read on the forward strand.
CCAAAATATTATACCATAGTTTAGTATAAAATGCAAGCCCTTTTTATAAAATAATCAAATTTTTTGCACTTGAGGCTAAATCTTCACAGCCATCAGGCTTAAGAACTATACAATCTTCAATTCTTACTCCAAACTCACCCGGAAGATAAATTCCAGGTTCTACACTCATAACGACATTCTCCGGAATTACCTCGTTGCAGGTAGGTGAAAAGCGAGGATCTTCATGAACCTGTATCCCAAGAGAATGCCCAAGCCCATGTCCGAAATATTCGGCTAAACCTTCACGTTCAAAAATATCTGAAGCTATTTTATGCATTTCGCTGCCTATAACACCGGCTTTTGCTGCTTTTATTGCTGCAATTTGTGCTTCAAGAACAAGCTCGTATATTTTCTTTTGTTTTTCGGAAATATTACCCACTGCGAAAGTTCTTGTCATATCGCTACAATAATCATTTACTGTTGCACCGTAATCTACTGTTATAAAATCACCGTCTTCAACGATTTTATCGGAAGGAACAGCATGGGGCAGGGCAGTGTTTGCTCCAGATGCACATATTATGGAAAACGGCATTTCACCAGAACCGTTTTTACGCATTTCTACTTCAAGCTCAAAAGCTATCTGTTTTTCTGTTATTCCGTTTTTCCAATTGTTTTTAACATAGTCTAAGATATGAATAAATGCGGAATCTGCAATCTTTTGGGCTTGACGCATATATTCAAGTTCATCTTCACTTTTTTGAGCTCGAATTTTATTAATTTTATCATCTGACATTTCAAAGTTTACATCAGGTACGGCGCTGAAAAATTTATTAGCTGCAGCGTAATTTACAAATTCACCTTCAAAAAGGATTTTATTAATTCCTTCCGGAAGATGTTTTTTTAGTGTATCGGCGTGTGTTCCGTCAAACAGTAAAACTTCAAATGTTTTGTCAACCTTTGATTTTGCAGCGGTGATATAACGAAAATCCGTAAAAAACCAAGCTCTGTCAGTGGTTGCTAAAATCATACCGTTGGATGTATTCATTCCCGTAAAATACCGCCGGTTTTTTGGGCTTTCAATAAGAGCCGCTTCATTTTTTTGCAGAAGGTTCTGTAAAAGCTTTATTTTGTTCATTTTTCTAAGCTTCCTTTTTAAATTCTTTTTTATATTTGCCTTCTCTTCGTCGTTTCATTTTAACATACCACATAGACTGATTGCCCATAGGGTCAACTAAAATAGATTTTATCCCTGCGTTGCGGGCTGCTTTAACATCTGTAAAAAGCTGATCGCCTACAAGTGCAACTTCGTCACGAGGTTTGTTTATAACATCTGCTCCCCGAAGAATTTTAAATGCAAAAGGCTTCATTGCCATGCAGATGTAAGGTACCCCAATTTTACGTGCAAACTGGGATGTTCTTGTTTGTGTGTTATTGGAAATTATGCACACAGGTATGTCGTTTTCACTCAACACTTCAAGCCAAGATATAAGTTCATTGTTTATTTCCTGTTCATTGTGCCCAACTAATGTTTCATCAAGGTCGCAGAGCAGCCCTGTAATTCCGTGCTTTTTTAAAAGCTCCGGTGTTACATCATGGAAAGCTGAGAGATAAACAGTGGGATATAAATTCTTATTCATAATACCTCTTATAAAAAAAGAGACTGCCATAGGACAGTCCCTGATTTTTACTTAAATTTACGTTTACGAGCTGCCTCGGATTTTTTCTTGCGTTTTACTGACGGCTTTTCGTAGTGTTCACGCTTTCTAAGCTCCGAAAGAACACCTGATTTTGCACATTGCCTTTTGAAACGACGGAGCGCGTTGTCCAAAGACTCATTCTCTTTCAATTTAATTTCAGACATTTCAACTACCCTCCCATCGTATCTCAATTTAGAATACAAGTAAATTATACACGATTTTTTATTAATTGTCAAGTGTTTTTTATAAAAAACCGTACAAATCTTTTTTACATTTTTGGGGAATTGTAAAATTCACGGAGAAGTGAATTTTCTGAAAGGATAGATGCGTTGAATAAAACAAAGTTATCAAGCCTCTTTGAAAGACTTTGGGCAGTCGTAAAATAGTAACTGCTCTCCGGTACATTATTTAAAAGTTTTTTTGCCTGTTCTTTAAATAAGCAAGGTTCAAAAGCATATGTGCTGTCAATTCTGAAATCAGCATACTTTGACGACGGCCGTATATACATATCCTCACCTTTGCAAACAGCAGGCCACATTTTTAACGTTGATTCTGCTTCAGAACCTCTTGCCCAGCTGTCACGGACCATGCGTCGTACAAGCCGCATCTGGCGTTTTGTAAGGCATATTCTGTTATCAATGGCAAATCCGCTGTGAGGGCTTGCATATACATTTAAAATCTCATGTTGAGGAAGGCTTTCACGCATTTCTTCGTTTAACGCATGAATACCTTCAATAATTACAATTCCGTTTTTTTGCATTTTTATATAGGCAGCGTTATCTTTGCGTTCACCTGTTACGAAATCATATTCGGGAAGGGAAGTTTCTCCGTTTTTAATAAGTGACATTATGGCTTCACGTATCATTTCTATTTCAAGAGCTTCAACAACTTCGGCATTTCTTTCCCCGTCAATTATAGGCAGGGTAGAGCGGTTTTTATAAAAATTGTCAAGAGAAACAACGTCCGCATCACGACCTTCGGCAATAAAAACTTCTTTTAACTTAAGTGCGGTTGTAGTTTTTCCTGAAGCAGAGGGTCCGGCCAGCATTAGAATATGTTTATTTTTAGCTACTTCAACTGCATGTTTAAGCTGCTCGTGATAATGGTGCTCTGAATATTCCGCAATTTCCTTAGGTGACTGTTCAACCATTTGGTTAATCAAATCAACTTTATAGAAATTTTTTTCGTCTTTGAGTTGCATTTTATACCTCATTAATATAATTGTATACAAATTTTGTGCCGCTATATCTCTTGAAATCTTTTTTTCCAACATCAAGTTTTGTTGTTGCGTTTGCACCGGCGGCGATTATCTGTTGTAAATCATCCATCATATACACATTATAAAAACATTGTTTACCGGGTTTTGCGAATCCTACGTTTTCACAATTTCCAACTGTGTTTTTTTGACGGTAAAGATAATAAGGAAGATATTCGTTTTGTTCGCAAAGACTTTCCGCTGTCCTTATCATTTCTGTTGCATAAACAGCATGTTCATGGGGATTTACTTCGTCTTCAAGTGCAAAGTCTGACGCCCGTTTAAGATAAAGTGTGTGAACCGTGAGATTTTGCGGAGATAATCCGATAATGCGGCTTAGTGATTTTTCAAAAGTCTCAGGGGTGTCAAGAGGCAAACCAGCAATTAAATCAACGTTTACGTCAAACATAGGTGCAGCTAATTCATATGCATTGAAAAAATCTTTAACTGTATGTTTTCTTCCTATTCTTTCTAAAACGTTTTCGTTTAAAGTTTGTGGGTTTACACTTATTCTGTTCACTCCGAAGCTTTTTATTACATCAAGTTTTTCTTTTGTTATTGTGTCCGGTCTTCCTGCTTCAACAGTGTATTCTAAAAGACAAGACAAATCAAGTGAGTTTTGAATTTTTAAAAGCAGTTTCCTAAGCAGTTCGGGTGAAAGAACTGTTGGTGTTCCTCCTCCTATATATACAGTAGTAACCGATAAGTTGTTTTCTTTAATGAATTTTGCTTTTTGATCAATTTCATCGCAAAGCTTGTTAATATACGGTTCAATAAACTTACTTTCGTTTTGTGTTGAAGATGAGACAAAAGAACAATATCTGCATCGTGTAGGACAAAAAGGAACAGAAACGTAAAACCCGACGTCGTTGCTTTTCATTACATCGAGTATCGGGCGGCGGTTTTTTATAACGCTATCGCAAAGGTCTATCTTTTGAGGTAAAACTAAATATTCATTTTCAAAGATATTATGAGCTTCATCTCCGTATTTTTCTTTAAGCCTATTATAAAATACTGCGGGTTTAATGCCTGTCATTATTCCCCACGGAGATGAACGTCCTGTAGCTTTTTGCAAACAAAGATAAACAGCTTTTTTAACTGCAAATCGTTCTGTATCAAATTTTTCGGATAGTATTTGTTTTGCTGAAAACTGTAAGTTGTTTTCGTAAAAAACTGCTTCCACTTCAGCTTTTGTAAGAGTAACGGTTAGATTTCTTCCGGTGTCTGACGAAAAATTTTCAAGGGGGAAAAACGTCTGACAAAGGCTTTGAACATCATAACGTAGCTCTGTTCCGTTTAAAGTGACAAACATTGTTTAAGAATGGGGTAAACCGCATCTGCCATGCGTGTAAAGCCTAGGTCCGTGGGGTGATTGCGGTCAACTGTACAGCAGTCGCGTAGGTGATCTCCGAATATTTTTGAGCCGTCAATAAAATAAACGTTTTTATCCCCAGAATTAATAGCATTTTCATAAGTTTTATAAATAACAGTTTTTCTTGCTTCACCGTCAGCGGGGTTGTCATCATAATCAGGTTTTGTCATTATTATAACAGGTGTATAAGGGTGATCTGCACGATATGTTTTAAAAAACGCTTCGTGAGTTTCTTTAAGATGGTCAGCTCCTGCTGCATTATAATCATAATCAATTACAAAAGCAGCAGCGTCATGTTGTGCGATAAGTTTTGCTATCATTTGTTCACCTAAGCAGCTACCTGAAAAGCCAATGTCAACCGTATTGATATTAAGCAAACGGCTGAGTATATTTATATAATTGTTTCCGGGATGTGAAGCACATCCCCCCTGAGTAATTGATGATCCGTAGAAAATAACGGGTTTTTCTACCGCAAACGGAGTGGGGGATTCAATTTCAGCATTAGGGCAAAGTCCTATTTCAAAAGATTTTACACCGCTGTAAAGAGGGAAGTTAACTGTAAAATCATTCATGTTGCCATCACAGTATTCGACTTGTGTAAAGTCTCCGTTTCTGTCGTTCCAAATAACGTGCCAGTAGCGTTTTTCCGTGCCGTTTCCCAAATATATATCAGCACCGCCTACAGCGTTATCAGTCATATGATTCATATATTCAGGGTCATCCAAAATCATATGTATACCTATTTTTTGTGTGTTGGTTCTTAAGGTTGCCTGAACCCCTGCGGTATGAACAGTTCGTCTTTTTATACCTTTATTATACTCATCCATAAACTCATCATCCATACGATGATAATTTTTATTTTTATCTTTCCATAAAAGCCCTGTAAGCCTGAATTCGGGAGTGTTGATAACTTCAAGGTATACAAGTCCGTCTTCTTTAGGTTTTATATTGGGATACAGCTCACTGATTGTCATTCCCATATCTCCTTATATAATATTCAATATAGTTATTATTGTATTTTTCATTTTTAATTGTTGTTTGCGGGCCGTGGCCGGGGCAGATTATTGTTTCATCTGGAAGCTGAATAACACGTAAAAGAGACTTTGCCATTGCATATTCATCACCATTGGGGAAATCAGTACGGCCTATAGACCCTTTAAAAATCAAGTCCCCACAAAACAAAATACCGTCTGTATAAAAACAACAGGATCCCGGTGTGTGCCCGGGTGTTAATATTACATCAAAGGTGTATTCACAAAAATTAATTTTATCGCCGTCTGAAAATGTCCCTGAAAGGGGATATTGCCTTGTTTCAAGTTCAGGGAAAATATTATATGGTACTGACAGCGAACGGTTTTTCAGGTATTCTTCATCATTTTTACTTATATACACAGGTGCGCCGTAAAATGCACAATCATAGACATGGTCAATATGCCCGTGTGTTAAAAGAATTTTATCAACTTTATAACCTTCACAGGCAGAGAGAATTTTATCAGGCTCAAAAGCCGGGTCAATCAGCATGACTTTTTCTTCTGTTTGGCTGAAAATAATATAGCAGTTTGTACCCTGTGTATCAATTTGCTTATATTTCATAAATCCTCCGATTTTAAAATAAGAGTGACCGGTCCGTCGTTTAATAGATTGATTTTCATATCAGCACCGAAAACACCTGTTACGACTTTTGTTGTCTTTGATAGACGCAAAGCAAATTCTTCAAACATAACGCATGCTTTTTGAGGTTCCATTGACGTTGTAAAAGAAGGGCGTTTGCCATGGCGTAAGTCTGCGCAAAGAGTAAAATTAGGTACAACCATAACTGCTCCGCCTATATCGTTTACAGAATTATTCATTTTACCGTTTTCATCTTCAAAAATACGTAAACCATCACATTTATTTACAAGTTTCTCAAGATCTGTTTGCGTATCTGCAGCCGCAACTCCTAAAAGAAGTAAAAGACCTCGTTCTATTTTACAATGAGTTTTACTGTCTATGTCAAGCTGACAGAAATTTACACGCTGGATAACTGCGGTCATCTCTGAACGCTCCTTTTTATATTCATAACATTTTGGATTTTTTCAAGCTTTTGTGAAATAGTTTTGAGATGCTCTAATCCATGCACATCAATAACTAAATTAATACGTGAGCAGCCGTCTCCAAGGTCTTTTGTTGTCATTGAGTGGACAACAACTCTCATAGAAGTTAGAACGGATGTAATATCAAGTATTAAGTCTATTCGTGAAATAGCCGTAATTTCAAGGCATGCAGCAAAATATCCGTTATCTGTACCTTCCCAATGTACATGTACAATACGTTCAGGGTCGGCTTTTTTTATATTCGGACAATCTGATTTGTGTACCGACACACCAAAGCCTCGAGTTACAAACCCAGTAATATCATCACCGGGGAGGGGGACACAGCATCCTGCAAGTCTTACAAGACAGTCGTCCAGGTCTTCCACTATAACGCCGTTTATAGCCTTACGCTCTTTAGGTGGTGTAGGTGGTTTTGCAGCTTCATTTTGCCTTTGTATTTTTATATATTCATCTTTAAGCTTTGGCAGAATCTTTGAAATCGCAATCCCGCCGTAACCTATCATAGCATAAAATTCATCTATATTTTCCAGTTTGAATCTCTTAAGCGCCGGACCGTAAAGCTCTTCACGGGTAACGTTGTTAAACGTAACATTAAGACGACGCAGTTCTCTTTCCAGGTCTTCGCGCCCATGCTCGATATTTTCTTCACGTTTTTCTTTTTTAAACCAAGCACGGATTTTACTTTTTGCTTCATTTGTTTTTGCTACTTTAAGCCAGTCTCTTGATGGACCCTGAGAGTTTTGAGATGTTAAAATCTCTACAACGTCACCATTCTGGAGAGGTGTAGATATTTCAATCATTCTGCCGTTTACTTTCGCACCAACCATACGATTACCAACGGCTGAGTGGATAGCATATGCAAAATCTATTGTGTTAGAATCAGCAGGAAGTGTTATAATATCGCCTTTGGGAGTAGATACAAAAACTTGATCAGAAAACAAATCAATCTTAAATGTTTTCATAAAATCATCCGGGTCGCTTACAGTATCCTGAACTTCAAGAAGTGTGCGGACCCATTCGAGTTTACTGTCTATTTCAGCTGTGCTGAAAACTCCGGCTTTATATTTCCAGTGTGCGGCAATACCAAGTTCTGCCGTTCGGTTCATGTCATAGGTTCTTATCTGAATTTCAAAAAAATAACCTTTATATGTTACTGTTGTATGAAGGGATTGATACATGTTCGGTTTTGGTGTGGCAATATAGTCTTTAAGCCTACCCGGAATAGCCCTAAATGCATCGTGCATATAACCCAGTGTATTGTAGCAATCACTGACCTTGTCTACGATTATACGAAAAGCATAAAGGTCGTAGATTTCGTTAAATTCCTTGTTCTGGTTAAACATTTTACGATAGATACTGTAAATATGTTTAATTCTTCCGTAAACAGTAGCGTTTATTCCTACTTCTTTTAATTTTGCACCGATTACTGTTTTAATCTCATCAAATACAGCGTTGTTTTCGTAGAATATTTCAAGGTTTTCAACTATTTCAGCATATCCGACAGGATCAAGATATTTAAGAGACGTGTCTTCAAGTTCGCTCTTCAGGCTCTGGATACCCAAACGATGTGCAAGAGGCGCATAAACTTCAATTGTTTCTAATGCTTTTTCCAGCCGTTTTGCAGGTGTCTGGCTGTCCATTGTTCGCATATTATGCAAACGGTCGGCTAATTTTATTAATATAACACGTATATCATTTGCCATTGCCAAAAGCATTTTACGAAGATTTTCAATTTGCTGTTCTTCTTTAGACGTAAAAGATATTTTATCAAGCTTTGTAACACCGTCAACAAGTTGTACAACATCATCACCGAAGAGTTTTTTTATCTCTTCGGCAGAAGCCGGAGTATCCTCAATGGTGTCGTGTAAAAGTGCAGCTACAACAGATGATGTGTCGCAGTCGTATGAAACAAGTATGGCAGCTACGCTTATAGGATGAGAAATATACGGTTCGCCGCTTTTGCGAAGCTGCCCCTCATGGGCTTTTTTCGCAAATTCAAGCGCAGCGGCAATACGATCTTTATCGTAATTATTGCCGCTTTTCTCTATTGCATCCCACAATACTTCAGCATAATCTGTCATTATAATATTCCCTCTATTTAATAGAACATTGTGTCCATGTTTGAGAAAGTGAAAGATCAGTTTTTCCTTTAGTTGCGTGTAGAATTATTTCAGTTGCATGATTTTCATATATTTTAACAAGTTTCAGTTCTCTGAATATATCAAGACAAAGCCTGAGTTTGCAGTAGTTGAAATCCGGGATTGTCGTTTTCAGTGTTCGTGCCAATGCATGAAGATTATACGATGTAACCTGTGCATTACTTTGCCGAAGCAGAAACTTATAGAATGATGTAATGTCTATACGTTTCAAACGACATTCGTCTATTATGTTTTTATTGTTAATAAAGTCAGCATACAAATTTTCCATGCGCTGTTCTTCTTCAAGTTCATCTTCGCAAAGACGTATGCTCTTAATATTTAATGTTAGGGATGATGTCCCTCGAAAAATATTTTCGGTTAAGGCGCAAACTATATCAACATTGTCTCCTATAGCGAAATCTCCTTCGGAACTTTTCATACCGAAGTACATTGCCGCAACATCTGTTTCACCGGAACTGAGTATAAGTTTAGTATGTTTTCCTGCACCTACGCTTATTATATCCATGATTTTAAGATTTCTCACAAGAAAGTTCGGTGTAGGATTGCCTGTACCGAAAGGTTCAAGCTTATGTAAGAGCTTTGCAAGCTGTAGTGTAAGTTGTTCAGAGGATAATTCACATTCAATTTCAATAACAGGAATAAGCATCTCGTCGGTAATTTTTTTATTTGCTACACTTGTTATAGCCTCAATAAAACTCTCGTATTTGTCTCGATCCAGTGTAAGCCCCGCAGCCATTTCATGCCCGCCGAATTTTTCTAATGTTTCTGAAACACTGCACAAAAGCTCAAATATACTTACGCCTTTAATGCTGCGAGCAGAGCCTTTAGCATGGTTGCCTTCAAAACATACAAGGATGCATGGTTTATTATATCGTTCAACTATACGTGAGGCAACAATTCCTATAACGCCGTGATGCCACTGAGAAGAAGCAAAAATTAAAATATTATTTTTTGTACCGCCTGTATTAATCATTGATTCTACATCATTTAGAATTTCTTGTTCCATTTGTTGGCGGTGGCGGTTTTCATCACAAAGTGAAATTGATATATTGTTAGCAATGTCTCTGTCAGAAGAAAGTAAAAGTTCAACAGAAGATGCAGGGTTTCCAATTCTTCCGGCGGCATTCAACCTCGGAGCTATCTGATATGCAACAACTCCTGCTGAAATATTTTCTGCTTTAACGCCGACTGCTTCAAGAAGTGCTTTAATACCAAGTGACGGGCGTTTACCTATAAGAGAAAGACCATAAAGAACAAGAATCCTGTTTTCGTCTATAAGAGGCATAATATCTGCTATCGTGCCAATTGCAACAAGGTCACCGTACAGATTAAACGCTTGTTCAGAATCACCCATTAGTGCACAGACAAGCTTAAATACCACACCTACACCTGCAAGTTCTTTATATGGATATTTACTATCTTCTCGTTTAGGGTTAACAACCGCTATGCATTCGGGGATTTTTTGTTTACATTCGTGATGGTCGGTTACGATAACATCAAGGCCTCTTTCATTTGCCAGTTTTATTTCATCCACAGCTGTCGTACCTGTGTCAACGGTTATAATAAGAGACGTACCTTTTTCTTTTATTAAACATACTGCATTTTCATTTAAACCGTAACCTTCTTCGGCACGATCAGGAATATAATAATCTACGTCGATTCCTTGTGAGGAAAGATATTTATATAACACAACAACTGAAGTTATTCCGTCTACGTCGTAGTCACCGTAAATCGTGATCTTTTCATTATTATTTATTGCTTGCTTAATTCTAACCACGGCTTTATCCATTCCTTCCAGCAGAAACGGGTCGTGTAAATTACCCAAGTCTGTGTTGAAGAAATGGCGTATTTTTTCGGTGCTGTTAAGCCCGCGGTTATATAAAAGCCGTGCAATAACAGGATCTACTTCAAACTCGGCTGATATTTTTTTTATATAGTTCTCATCTTGTTGTTTTACTATCCATTTCGACATTATCACAAATCCTTTAAAATTTATAATGCGCGGGTGTGGAGCATAGACTGCTTGGTATTCCAAAGTTTTTGCGATAAATCTACATAATAATTTTGTGGGTTTTCAAAACGCAGAACTTCTTCCCAGATGTTTCCAATCTGTTCAGCGCAGTATTTTTTTGTATATTCAATATCCGGGCATGTGTAGACAAGTTTTCCTTTTTCAAATATGGGAACTAACAGCTCTTTTACGGAGTAGTCGGTGAACGTTTTCTGTTTCCACGTATTAATAGGGTCAAATAATGTTATCGGCTTTGTAAAATCAAATTGTTCGTCATGAAGGGCGATAAGATCAGCAACCATATTTTGCGTTTCGTTTGAGAAAAGTCTATATACTTTTTTAAATCCCGGGGTTGTTATTTTTTCATAAGTCTCGGAAATTTTAATTTTCGGTTCAAGTTTATCTCGTCCAGCAGCAACAAGTTTGTAAACTCCTCCGAAAACAGGTTCGCTTTTAGATGTTATTAGTCTCTCACCGACACCGAAGAAATCAGCTTGTGCACCCTGAGAAATTATATCGCGTATAAGGTACTCATCAAGTGAATTTGATAAGAAAATCGTGCAGTCCGTGAGCCCCGCCTCATCAAGTATTTTTCTTACCTTGCGAGAAAGGTAAGTAACGTCACCGGAATCTATGCGTATACCTTTTAATCGTTTCCCGAGAGGCTTTAAAACATTTTCATAAGTTTTTATAGCATTCGGAATGCCGGATTTAAGAACATTATAAGTGTCTATTAATAAAATACAGTTGTCTGGGTAATATTTTGCGTATGCTTCAAAGGCTTCATATTCGGTGTTAAACATCTGGATCCATGAATGAGCCATCGTTCCAACTGCCGGAATGTTATAAAGCTGTTCGCAAATTGAGCAAGCTGTTCCTGCACAACCACCGATATAAGCGGCGCGGGCGCCTAATACTGCAGCGTTGTTGCCTTGCGCACGGCGTGTACCGAATTCATATACAGGCCTTCCTTGTGCAGCACGGACAATTCTGTTTGCTTTTGTTGCAATAAGAGACTGATGGTTAATTGTGAGTAATAGCATTGTTTCAAGTAATTGTGCTTGGATAGCTGGGCCTTTTACTGTAACAATAGGTTCTTCCGGAAAAATAGGTGTTCCCTCCGGAACTGCATATACATCACATTCAAATTTAAAGTTTCTCAGGTATTGTAAAAACTCTTCGCAAAATATATTTTTTGAGCGTAAAAACTCTATATCTTCATCAGAAAAATGAAGCTGTTCTATATACTGTATAAGTGTTGGTAATCCTGCAGCTATTGCAAAGCCCCCATTGTCAGGAACTTTTCTAAAATAAAGGTCAAAGCAAGCTGTAAAATCTTCCATTCCTGCTCGGAGATAACCGTTTCCCATTGTGAATTCATAAAAATCGCAAAGAAGCGATATATTAAAGTCTTTTTCGGTGATCATTTTGGTCCCTCTATTTTCATTTATAATAGGATATTATACCACAATGACCTATGTTTGTCAATTATAACGGTGAAAAGTCAAAAAAAAATAATATAATAAAGGCTTGACAAGCTTAAAAGTTTGTGTTATAATATTCAAGCGATTAAATTTTGGGATGTAGCCAAGTTGGTAAGGCACCAGACTTTGACTCTGGCATTCGTAGGTTCGAGTCCTGCCATCCCAGCCA
>QAKR01000001.1 GCA_003343705.1 Clostridiales bacterium
GAACCCGCAACCTGCTGATTACAAATCAGCTGCTCTGCCAGTTGAGCTACACCAGCGAAACTGCAGGATATTCCCGACAGCTTGCATATTATAGCATATAATTTTTTGTTTGTCAATACTTTTAGAGAAAAATTTTTATATTTTTTTATTTTCTTATTTGTATTGACTTTATTTGCGGTATAATGTATAATATATATAATATACTTATGTTTGCTTATTATCACAATTATATGTTGAACTAAAGTAAGTATAATAAAATAAATATATCGCATTCTACAATTATAGTACGGTGATTTATGAGTTTAGAGTTGCTTAAAAAACAGCTTGCCGACAAAAATTTGGGCAGGCTTTATTATATACACGGCGACGAGGCGTATTTAAAACATTTTTATCTTTCCGAAATGAAAAAGCTTCTTTTTGATAAAGAAAGTGTCGGATTTGACTTTATACAACTCGATGCCTCTTCAAGTGCCGAGGAGTTTTTGTCTCATCTTGACACTTTTCCTGCGCTTGCGAAAAAAAAAATGATATTAATAACCGATATTACCGAAAAAAGTGATATTCCACAGCTTATTGTTAAAAGCCCCGAATTGCTTTGTGACGACACTGTTATTGTTTTTTTTGAACAAACAGCGACTTTTTCAAAAAAGACAAAAGAAGGTAAGGCTTTCGGAGATTTTTTAACAAAGAAGGCTGTTGATGTTAAAATAAACAGGCTTGATGCATCTACCCTTATTAAATGGATTAAAAAGCAATGCAAACTTCGCGGCAGCGAAATTTGTGACGAAACGGCTCAGTATCTTTTAAGCGTCACAGGAACCGAGATGTTCGCTCTTTTACATGAATGCGAAAAGCTTTCGTCACTTTGCCAGGGTAAAATAACAACAGAAGCAATAGACAGCATATCCGTAAAAAATATTGATATTAACATTTTTGATATAACAGATGCAATTCTAAACAGAGATATGCAAAAAGCATATAAGCTTTCCGATGCCTTTTTAAAAGGCGATTATGGAGATTTCATTACACTCAGCGGCGTTTTATTTAACTTCGTCGGTAGTCTTTATAAAATAAAAGTACTTTCAGATGCAGGTAAAAAGCCATATGAAATCGCATCTGAACTGAAAATGAATGAATACGTAGTAAAGAAAAACAGCCGAGCTCTTGATAGCATACCGCTTTCAAGACTTGATACTTTTGTAGATAAATGCACAGCAGCTGACCTTGCATTAAAATCAACATCAATAGATCCGAGAATTATTTTAACAACACTCATAGAGGAGCTGGCACTTTGAAGGCAGCAACAAACCGAGTTATTGTAGTCGAAGGTAAATATGACCGTGCGCGGCTTTCGGAAATTTTAGACGCAACTATTATTGAAACAAACGGATTCGGGATATTTAAAGATACAGAGCTTGCCAAAACACTTTCACGGTTGGCAAAAGAACGAGGGCTCATAATTTTAACAGACAGTGACACCGCAGGGCTTTTGATACGTAACCGTATAATCAATATTGTGGGTGCTGAAAACGTTAAAAATGTTTATATCCCAGATATCAAGGGTAAAGAACGGCGTAAGAAAAAGCCGTCAAAAGAAGGCTTTTTAGGCGTTGAAGGAATAAGTGCGGCTGAGCTGCAAAAGATACTTGACAGTGCTGATGTTTTATCTGCTGGAGAGCCGCATAAATATCTTACAAAAACAGATATGTATTTTTATGGCCTTTCGGGCGGAACAAACAGCGAAAACCTTCGTAAAGAGTTAAAAAAAATGCTTGGACTGCCCACAAAAATGAGCGCAGACAAGCTGCTTGAAATGCTTAATATACTTACAACTAAAGAGGAACTTGAAAAAATGATAGAAGAAATAACTGGAGGCGTCCTTAATGTTTAAATTCACAGCGGACGTTTCCGCAAATGAATATCTTGATTGGCTTGAGACCCTACCCCACTACAATGTTATGCAAACACCTATGTGGGCTAAGGTTAAAAACAATTGGCAAAGCTCGTTTTGTCTTATTTATGAAAACGAGAAGCCCGTAGGCGGTGCTGTGCTGCTAATAAGAAAGCTTGCGCCCGGGTTTAAGTTAATTTACTCGCCCCGAGGCTTTGTGTTAGACTATTCAAACAAAGAACTTGTAAAAGCATTTACTGATGGAGTATATGCCTATGCTAAAAAAATCGGCGCATATATGGTTCGTATAGATCCGGAAATATGTATTTCCACTATTTATAAAAAAGAGAAAACTCCTGTTGAAAACGGCATTGAACAAATGGAAGAACTAAAAAGACTGGGCTTTTTGCACATGGGATTTGCAACGGACTTTCAAACTTATACGCAACCGCGTTTTAACGCCGAATATTATTTGCTTGATGATAACGGTGAGAAGAAAACAGACGATCAGATTCTTACCAGCTTTGATAAAAAGATGAAAAAGTTTATTGGCGACTTTACAAGAAAAAGAGGCATAAGCTTTGAGATAAAATCTGCAAAAGAAGCAATAGATGAATTTATGGAAATGTCTGAGCATACCGAGAACCGTCAACATATTTTATTACGTAATAAGGAATATTTTGAACGTATGTATGATGCGTTTAAAGGCAACAATTACTTTTTATTTGCACGGATGAACATGAATGAATTTTTTAAGTTTCTTGACAGCGGTGAAGATGGTGATCATACAGAAGTGGACCGTGCCGCAGCCGAAAAAATACGCGCAGAAAAAGGGAATATCGTAACAATGTCCGCAATGAATGTTTTAACATCTAACGATACGCTTTATTTAATGTACAGCGGTTTTGATGACAGTGTTTTTTCCCGCTTCCGCTCTACAAACCAGATACGATACGAAGCAATGAAATATTTTCGCGACAAAGGCATTAAAACAATGAGTTTTATGGGTATTCATGGAGATTTTAACGACAGCCTTTCGGAATTCAAGCTTAAGTTTCGCCCCACAGTTGTAGAATATGCCGGAGAATTTGAACTACCAGTCAGCCAATGGAAGTATAAATTTATGAACAGATTCTTCCCCATTGCAAAAAAAGCTTATATAAACGTGGCGCTTATGCTTCACGGAAAAAAAGGATAAAAAAACTTATGAACAAAACAGATTTTATTGAATTCATGCTAGCATCCGATGTTTTACGTTTCGGAGATTTTGTCACTAAAAGCGGTAGACAAACACAGTATTTTGTAAATACCGGAAATTACCGCACCGGTGCACAAATTTCAACACTTGCAAAGTATTATGCTGAACTTATAACGGAAACGGTAGGTTCAGATTTTGACGCGATGTTCGGTCCGGCTTATAAAGGAATACCTCTTGTAACGGCTGTTGCGGCTTCACTTTACAGTAATTTCGGCATAGACAAACCTTACTTTTTTAACCGCAAAGAAGCAAAGGATCACGGTGAAGGCGGATCGTTGGTGGGATATAAGCCCAAAGACGGCGATAAAATAATTATAATTGAAGACGTTATTACCGCAGGTACTGCTGTTCGTGAAACTCTACCGATTCTTTTTGATGCGGCAAAAGTTGAAGTAAATAATATTTTCATAAGCGTAAATCGCTGTGAAAAAGGCCTTTCAGAAAAAACAGCAACACAGGAAATTTTTGAACAATACGGTATAAAAGTCAATTCCGTTGTAAATGTTTGCGACGTACATAATTATCTTTTACAAAAAGCCCAAACGGAGCTTGCAAAAAAAATGGAAGATTATATGGAAAAATATTGCATTGTATAATTAATTTTGTAAGATTAACGATTTCTAAGGAGTTTTAAGCGATGAAGATTTTGTTAATGAGTAATACTAAAATAAAATATATACCTTATGCTAATTTTTATCTTAACTGCATAGACTGCGAAAAAAATGATGTTCATTTTCTTATTTGGCACCGTGACGAACAAGCGGACATCCTTCCTCAAAAAAAAGTTACTTTACATGAATTTATCTGCCCTCAGGAAAACGAAATTTCTAAGTATAAAAAAGTTATAAGCTATATTAAATATCGTAAGTTTGCAAAAACTCTTTTAAAAAAAGAAAAGTTCGATTTCATTATAATTTTACCGGCTTTACCCGGAACTTTATTATACAAATACCTTGCAAAAAATTTTCATAAGAAATTCATTCTTGATTACAGAGATATAAGCCACGAAAAAATCAGATTTTTCAGAAAAATAATTGCAAACCTTGTTGAAAACTCTGTTGCAACTTTTGTAAGCTCTGATAAGTTTCGCGATGTTTTGCCGATATGTTCCAATATTTACACATCACACAACTTTGACCCCCAAGCACTACCTTTCCGTAATAACCGGAGACAACTGCCTAGAGAGCACTATCCTTTGCGCATAGCATTTTGGGGATTTATAAGACATAAAGAAGTTAACATATCACTTTTAAACAGATTTGGAAACGATAAACGTTTTGAGCTGCATTATTACGGAAACGAACAAGCAACAGCCGCTGCCATGAAAGAACATATAGCTGAAAAAGATATTAAAAACGTTTTCTTTCACGGAGAATTTAGACCTGAAGAGCGTTATGAATTTATAAAAAACACAGATATTATACATAATCTTTACGATGTTGAAAATGACGGTATACAGGCGGCAATGGGTAATAAATATTATGACGGAATAGTATTCTACTTGCCTCAGATTTGCAACAAAGGTATTTATATGGGAGAGAGGGCCCAAAAATGCGGAACAGGGATTTGTATAGATCTTAAAAATAAAAATCTCGCTGATACAGTTTTTAGTTATTATAAAAACTTAGATTGGGAAAAATTTGAAGCCGCTTGTGATGCGGAGGTAGAAAATATTTTGAAAGAATATGAAAAAGGCGAAAAAATTATTACCGACACATTAAACAAAATCTAAATTAGAATTTTATAGAATAATATTATAGAACTATCTGAAAGGCATTCTTTTAATGAACGTTCTCATTTGCACTCTTAATTCACAATATATTCATTCGTCGCTTGCTCCGTTCTGCCTGCTTGCCGGACTTAAAAAATATGGCGACAGCGGTATTTATGCAGAGGTTATTCAGGGCACGGTTAACGAGGATATTAATATGTTTGCTGAAAAACTCATACAAAAAAAGCCTCACGTGGTGGGGCTTTCGTGTTATATCTGGAATATAGAAAAAATATATATCCTTGCAGCACTGATAAAGGACCGTCTGCCGGATACAGTAACGGTTTTAGGTGGCCCGGAGGTAAGCTATAACGCTGCTACCGTGTTACAAAACAATAATGTTGATTTTGTTTTAAGCGGTGAGGGAGAAAAACCTTTTGCACTTTTTATAAACGCTTTAAAAAATAATTCTTCTCTTGAAAATTTACCGGGACTTTGTCGGAGAACATCATCCGGCATTGTTGTTGCTGATCCATATGTTTCCGCAGAGGAACCACCGAGCCCATATACAGAGGAATATTTTAAAGCCCTTAACGGCAAAATCGCATATATAGAAACGTCTAGAGGCTGCCCTTATAATTGTGCTTTCTGTCTTTCAGGGCGTTGCGGAAAAGCGAGATTTTTTAATTTAGATCGTGCAAAAAAAGATATTGAGCTTTTAGCCCAAAGTGGTACTAAAACTATAAAATTCGTGGACCGTACATTTAATGCAAATAAAAAACGTGCAAAAGAAATTATAAGATTTATTACAGAAAACCTTTCACAAAGCGGTGTGTGTTTTCATTTTGAAATTGCCGGAGATATATTGGATGACGAACTGATTTTGCTTCTTAATTCATCCCCTAAAGGGCTTTTTCAGCTTGAAATAGGCTTGCAATCCTTTAACGAAAAAACGCTTTCGGAAATAAACAGGAAAACAAATACCAAAAATCTAAAACAAAACATTTCTCGTCTTTTGGAATTCCAAAATGTTCATATTCACATAGATCTTATTGCAGGTCTTCCATATGAGGACATGCAGAGTTTTATAAACAGTTTTAATATTGCATTTTCACTACGCCCTCATATGCTTCAATTCGGTTTTTTAAAGCTTTTACATGGCTCTCCTATGCGTGAAAATAAAGAAAAATATCCCTGCGAATTTTCAAAAACACCGCCATATGAAGTTATAAGCACACCCTGGTTGACAAAAGAAGAGCTTTCAGAACTACATTATGCGGAAAACGCCCTTGACCGCATATATAACAGCGGCAGATTTTCAAAAACACTTGAATATGTTTTAAAAACTAAAAATATTTCACCATATGAACTTTTTAATTCTTTCGGTAAATATTATTCGAAAACATCATCACTTGACGATCTTTCAAAAGCGTTTTTTGACTTTTTTTCAGATAACACCGAAGAATTTCGGGATTGTTTTGTTATAGATAGATTACAGACAAATGCATCAGGCAAGCTCCCTACATTTTTAAAACGTACAGATAGCCGCTTAAAAGAATTTAAGTATACCTACCCTCCTAAAAAAGGAGTAACCCGTGGTTACGCAATTTTATATGAAGAGAACGTTTTCATATATGTAGATTACGAAAATAAAGACCCTGTAACAGGTGAATATACAATTACTAAAATTTCATTGTAACAGCTACTGAACAATCAAAATTCACTCAAGGTCAAAACATCCTGTTTTGTAGGTTAAGTAATTAGAATATTGCTTATTCTACAGTACTCTTATCCAAATTAATTTATTTAGCAGATATTATTTAAAAAAATTAATAATATTAAATGGCGATGCAAGGAAAGCAAACCTTGTACCGCCTTAAATATTGTATTCAATATTATATCGATATTTATATATCGATATGTTTGATAAATATTTCACAATTAACAGAAAATATGGTATTATATATATGAATATTTATCTTACCTCATTGAGCAGGCGGCCACAAAGCAATTCGGAGGTTTATTTTTATACCTTGCAGCAAAATGTAAAGGAGTAATCATAATAATGAAAATTACCGTATGTATCGGAAGTTCTTGCCACCTTAAAGGGTCGTACAAAATATTAGACATGCTTAAAAAAGAAATACAAGAAAGAAATCTTGAAAACGACATAGTCCTTTCGGGCAACTTTTGTATAGGTAAATGTAACCGAGTAGGCGTAACTTTACAAGTAGATGATAAAATTTTTACCGGAATTACATGCGAGAACCTTGAAACATTTTTCCAAGAAAATGTTTTGGAGTTTATTGAACAAGAAAGGAAATAATAATTATGAGCGAATGTCTCAGGCTTAAAAAATCAAATTGTAAAAATTGTTATAAATGCATTCGTCATTGTCCTGTAAAGGCAATTCGCTTTTCGGGTAACCAGGCGCATATTGTGGGGAATGAATGCATATTATGCGGGCAATGTTTTGTTGTTTGTCCTCAAAATGCAAAAGAAATTTCTGACGAAACAGAAAAAGTCAGAGTTATGATCCAAAGTGGAGAAAAAGTTATTGCTAGCATTGCACCTTCTTTTATTGCAAATTATAATGATGTTGGAATTGAGGAAATGCGAAAGGGTTTAAAGGAGCTTGGTTTTTATGATGCAGAAGAAACCGCATACGGTGCAACTATTGTAAAAAATGAATATGAACGATTATTAAAATCCGGAGATAAGGATGTTATAATAACATCCTGCTGTCATTCTGTTAACTTACTTATTCAAAAACATTTTCCGGCAGCTATTCCTTTTCTTGCAGACGTCGTTTCTCCCATGCAGGCACACTGTCAGAAAATTAAAAAAGAAAATCCTGATGTAAAAACAGTATTTATAGGACCATGTGTTGCAAAAAAAGATGAAGCTGAGTATTATAAAGGTTTCGTTGACGCTGTTTTAACTTTTGAAAATTTAACCGAATGGATGAATGCGGAAAATATTTCATTGAATGAGAGAAAAGAAGATGCAAACGATAATAGCCGCGCAAGATTTTTTCCTACGGCAGGTGGAATTCTTAAAACTTTAAGTGAGCAAACAAAGGGCTACTCATATATGGCAATTGACGGTGTTGAAAATTGCATGGCTGCACTGCAAAATATTATAGATGGCAAAGTTCACAAGTGTTTTATTGAGATGTCTGTGTGTGCAGGGAGTTGTTCCGGCGGCCCTGTTATGGAAAAATACCACCGATCACCGATTAATAATTATGTTTCAATAGCAGAATATGCCGGGCAAAAAGATTTTGTTGTTGAACAACCTGACAACTACATTCTTAAAAAGAATTTTGAATATATTGCTCAAAATAATTCTGAACCTACCGAAGATCAAATTACAGAAATTCTACACCAAATGAATAAAACAAAACCGGAAGATGAGCTTAACTGCGGCTCTTGCGGATACAACACATGCAGAGACAAAGCTGTTGCAATTTTTCAAGGCAAGGCTGAAGTTTCCATGTGCTTACCCTATTTAAAAGAACGCGCTGAAAGCTTTTCGGATAATATTGTTAACAACACACCAAACGGTATTATAGTATTAAACGAAAAGCTGGAAGTCCAACAAATTAACAAAGCAGCTAAAAAAATAATGAATATACGTTCGGAATCTGATATTCTTGGATGCCCAGTAGTTTCAATTCTTGATCCAGAGAATTTTCTTGAGGTTCTTGAATCAGGGAAAGGTATATCGGGTAAGCTTGTTTTCCTTGCAGAGTATGGTAAATATGTTGAACAAAGCATTGTATATGATAAAAGCTATCATGTTTTAATATGCATAATGCGCGATATAACAGATGAACAGGCAGAACGTATAAAACAGGAAGACATTAATAACCAAACAATAGAGATTGCCGACAAGGTTGTCACTAAGCAAATGCGTATTGTTCAAGAAATAGCATATTTACTTGGTGAAACAGCGGCTGAAACGAAAGTTGCGCTTACAAAGCTGAAAGGGTCTATAAAGAAAGATGAATAATCTTTGTGCAGATATAGGTTATCGCAGCCTTAATCATTACGGAGAAGAACTTTGCGGGGACAATGTAGATATCGCTGAACAAAACGAAAACTCAAAAGTAATAGTTTTAGCTGATGGCTTGGGAAGTGGTGTTAAAGCAAATATTCTTTCAATTCTAACATCCAAGATATTATCAACAATGGTATCAGACGGTATCCCAATTGAAGATTGCATTGAAACAATATCAGAAACACTCCCCATCTGTTCTGAAAGAGGACTTGCCTACTCCACTTTTACAATAATTCATATTGTAAATAATGAACAGGCTGAAATTATACAATACGATAACCCACAAGTTATTTTAATACGAAACGGTAAAAATTTTGATTTTCCGAAAACAGAAATAAATATAAGCGGTGAAAAGATATTTAAATCTACAATTAACCTTCAGGAAGATGATATTTTTGTTGCAATGAGCGATGGCTGTCCTCATGCAGGGATAGGGATAGCAGATAGCTTTGGATGGAAACGTGAAGATATAATTGATTTTTTAGAAACAATTGCACCTGTAGGTTATACGGCAAAAACAATTTCTACTATTTTTACAGATGAATGCAACAGACTTTACGACGGAAAACCCGGAGACGACGCCACTGTTTGTATTGTTAAGATCCGCAAAAGAGTTCCTATGAACATTCTTTTCGGGCCTCCGTCAAATCGTGATGATTGCAACAGAATGATGTCTTTGTTCTTTTCAAAAGAAGGAAAGCATATTGTATGCGGAGGAACAACTGCTTCTATTGCTGCACAGTTTTTAGGTAAAAAGCTTATTCCCAGCATTCATTTCGAGGATGAAGATATTCCGCCAATGGCTACAATAGAAGGAGTTGATCTTGTTACAGAAGGTGTAATTACTGTTAACAAAGTGCTTTCATATGCAAAAGATTATATTGCAGAAAATGAAGACTATGAAGAATGGAGTTTCAAACGGGATGCAGCTTCAATGATAAGTCGACTTCTTTTTGAAGAAGCCACGGATATTAATTTTTATGTAGGCCGAGCAATAAATCCGGCACATCAAAACCCGGATTTACCTATAACTTTCAGTATTAAAATGAATTTAGTAACAGAGCTTTCGGAATGTCTTAAAAAAATGGGAAAAAGAATAAAAGTCTGCTACTTCTAAAGGAGGCTGCAAATGAGAAAATTTGATACAAAAGTACAATATTTAAAATATAAAGTTTTACGCGAGGTTGCCAGAGAAGAGTGGAAAGATACTCTTCTTGAAAAAATCTCGGATATTCCAAAAAAAATTGTTCCGGGAAGTGAACCCACTATGAGATGCTGTGTTTACAAGGAACGAGCTATTCTTTCTGAAAGAATAAAACTTGCAGTAGGCGGAGACAAAAGCAATCCTAACGTAATTGAAGTAATAGATATTGCCTGTGATGAATGCCCGGTAGGTGGTTACGAGGTTACAAATGCATGCAGGGGATGCCTTGCCCATCGATGTGAAGATGTATGCAAACGCAGAGCTATATCTTTTGATCACCAGCAAAAAGCAATTATAGATAAATCAAAATGTGTAGAATGCGGACAGTGTGCGAAAGTTTGCCCATATAGTGCAATAGCAAACAATAAACGGCCTTGTGAAAATGCTTGTAAAATAAAAGCAATTTCAATGAGCGATACTAAAGCTGCAAAAATAGATAATAAAAAATGTATTGCTTGCGGAGCCTGCATTTATCAATGCCCCTTTGGTGCAATATCTGAAAAATCTTTTATTCTCAATGTTGTTGATTTAATAAAACGTAGTGAGAATAATAAAAAATATAAAATATATGCAGTTGTGGCACCGTCAATTTCAAGCCAATTCACATATGCAGCACTAGGTCAGGTCGTTTCAGGAATAAAAGCTCTTGGTTTTCATACTGTTGTGGAAGCTGCCCTGGGAGCTGATCTTGTTGCCGCAGATGAGGCAAAAGAACTTGTACATAAACAATTTTTAACAAGCTCTTGTTGTCCTGCATTCGTATCATATATTAAAAAACAATTCCCTAAACTTTCAGAAAATATATCTCATAATCTCTCCCCCATGGCAACAATTGCAAAATTTATTAAAAAAATTGATCCTAACACAAAAGTTGTGTTTATAGGCCCTTGCACTGCAAAAAAAGCTGAATTCCAAAAACCGGAAGTTCATAAATATATTGACAGCGTTATAACATTTGAAGAACTCCAGGCTCTGTTTGACAGTAAAGATATTAATATTACAGAGCTTACTGAAGATGTACTTGACAACGCTTCATATTTCGGCAGAATTTTTGCACGTAGCGGTGGCCTTTCTGAAGCAGTTGCACAAGCAATAAGTGAACAAGGTTATAATGATTTCGAGTTGAAAGCACTGCCATGCGATGGTATCGAAGCTTGCCGTGTAGCTTTACTTAAAGCAGGAAAAGGTGTTCTTGATGCAAACTTTATTGAAGGTATGGCTTGTAGCGGAGGATGTATCGGGGGGGCCGGATGCCTAACACATGGTGAGAAGAATAAAAATGAAGTTGACAAATACGGTATGCAAGCACATGAAAAAACAATTTCCGAAGCTATCTCCATATTTAAATAACTTAATTAAAAAGGTTGCCGCAAAGCTTATAGCTTTGCGGCAACTTCCATATTTAATTGTTAATATTACTTAGATATTAGGTAATTGGGTAATATTCCCACCAACAAGACTAAAGACTATATCAAAATCAGCACTGGTTACACTTCCGTCCATATTCACGTCAGCCGCGATAATCTGCCTTTGAGTAAAGGTTCTTTGGTTGTTTACATACTGAGAAATAAGCATAGCATCTGCAAGAGCTATTGTTCCATCATCATTAACATCTCCATAAATCTGGAAATCAACGTTATTATTTGTTGCATATGTCTGTGCTAAAGACCCTGAATATCCATATATAAGCATGTTTTGAATATTAGCAAAGGCGCTGGAACCTAAAGTAACACTTCTCGGTAACCGTACACTTAAAGTCGTAGAACTTAAAGCATAATTATTAATTAAAGTGTTGCTATTTGCGTTATACGGAATGTATAAATCAGGTAATGGGCATATTGCAAACGCATAACTCCCTATGGAGGCTATATCACCGGTTATATCAACTTTATTTAACGCTTTGCAAGAGGTAAATGAATATGCCCCTAATGATACAGCTGACCCTTTCAATGTTAAAGTTGTTATTCCGATACACGAATAAAATGCATAGTTAGATACTGTATTACAATTTATAGGTAATGTAAGTGATGTAATACCGTAACAACCTGCAAACGCTTGCTTTCCTATTGATGTAACATTATTGGAAAGGCTTATTCCCGTAAGCTTATAACAGAAATTAAAAGCGCTATCAGGGATTGTTGTTACACCGGAAGGGATTATAATAGTTTGTAGTATTTTATTTCCTGAAAATGCACTTTCAGCTATACTTGTGGTGCCCGAATATATTGTATAAGAAGTGCTTGTGTTTTTAGCCGTAGGATATTGTATAATCCTGCTTTTATTTTTGTTATACAATACATCGCTTAAACTTGAATAATATTGATTATTAGCTGAGACAGAAAAACTTGTTAAATACGGACATCCGTAAAAGGCAAAATCTCCAATACTTTCAATTGTATCGGGGATTGTAACCGAGCTTATTGTATAGTTATTAACAAATGCTTTTGCTGCAATATTTTTTACAGTCACTCCATTTATAGTTGACGGGATTGTGAGTGCTGTAGCAGTACCGTAATAACCTTTTATTGTTTGTGTTGCTGAATCAAAGTCATAACCGTTATAAGTCGTGACACCCGTAGGTAAGGCATCTGTTAATGTACGATAAACGTTAAGCCTTCCACCAGTCAAGCATTTATTGGTTAAAGTACTTACTTTATCACAATTCTTTAAAATAGATTTTTTCAACATAGCAGTTGTATAAGTTGGATATTTAGATAAAAGCAAAGCAGCCGTACCTGCAACCATCGGAGCAGAAAATGATGTTCCGTTATTGGTAATATAACTACTGCTGTAGTAACTTGGGTATGTGCTGTAAATACTTACACCAGGTGCCATAATATCAACAAGCTGATTGCTATAGTTAGAAAATGAAGCGGTATTATCACCGCTATCTGTTGCACCAACAGAAATAATGTTATCAATAGGATATGCAGCCGGATAGGCAGCAATATTTGCAGCTTCATTTCCTGCAGCAGCTACAAATAAACCATTATAGTTTTCTATTTTAGCTTTTAGTGCAGGTGAATAGTTATAACCACCAAAGCTTGCATTAACAACCTTAACATTGTTTTCAACTGCATAATCCAATGCATCAATTATTGCACTATCGGTAAAAACATTTTTGTTTTGACTACTACTGTAGTAAGATACTTTAAGAGGAACTATTTTAACATTCCACCCTAACCCGGTAATCCCGACATTATTATTACCTACGGCTGCTATTATTCCTGAACATAATGTTCCATGACCGTAGTCATCTGTAGGATCACTGTTATTTAATGCAAAATTCCATCCGTGTATATCATCGACATATCCGTTAAGATCATCGTCAATACCATTAGCTGTTTCATTAGGGTTTGTCCAAATATTATTTTGAAGATCAGGATGATTAAGATCAATACCTGTATCCATAACACCTACAAGAACAGTAGGGCTTCCGGTAGTTTCTTCCCAGCCCTGTGGTGCTGATATTTTCGGAAGATGCCACTGACTGCTATATCCAGGGTCATTGGGAATAACTTCGCAATAGTTATTATAATAATCCGGTTGGGCACAAATAACATTTGATTGATTTAATACTTCAGATATTGCATTAATTACGCTCTCTTTACCCGGAATATTTAACTTTAATTTATATATGAATAATTTTTCTTTTTCAAGTACTCTTTTAAACGACGTTCTGGCTAACTCAATACAATCACCGATACTTGTTTTATTAAAAATATTCTTAATTTTCGTCATTGTCATGTTTTCTTTAAACTGTACTATAATATGATCCTCTGCAAAATCAGCATTAACATCAATAATTGTTTCCATTTTAGGTTCTGATATTTGGACTTCCTGTGCAGAAAAAGCAAGTGAAGAAAAACATAGCGTTAAAATAATAACTAAAGATAAAATTGCCGACATACGTTTACTAAACATTTTCGTCATCCTTTCTTTAATATATCTTTTTAACATATGGCAAATCTTTTATTTTTGCCGTAACTTTAAAAACCTCCTCATGTGTATAGTATATATTTATTTTACATATTTGTCAATAGATATTATTTATTTTGCACTATATTTCGTTCGACAAAATTTTCATTTAACATTTAATCTTGAAAATGAATTTTATTATGTTATGCTAGTTATAAATTGAATAAAATATCTTATTATAATTAATTAATCAGAATACCACTAATTATTTAAAAACTTTAATTTATAAAAAAACGCCTACGGCAAAACCGTAGGCATTTGATACATTAAGTATTCCATATAAATTATTTAATTTATTTACCCGCGACAGTTTTAAATATACCCATTGCATCAAGAAGTGAGACTTTCCCATCACGGTTAACATCTGCAGCCCAAACCTGTTGTTCATCTGATATTAGCGTTTTAGCAGAAACATGGTTAAAAACAACCATTGCATCGTCAAGACGGATATATCCGTCATTGTTAACATCAGCTTTCATTTTAATTGCGTACTTGTGTGCCCCGTCATATACAAAAACTGCTTCTCCTGCATTTTCACGATAGACATGAAGGGTAAGCGGATTACCAAACATAGTACCGGTTCCATCTTCGAGCCATATCTTGTAATCGATGAAATATTTAATATCGGTACTGGGAATTTTAATCTTATTATCAGTCATTTTATTTACCTGGGCATACTCATAATCCGAAAGGCTTGACTGAAGTACAATATATGAATACGTATAACCTTCAAGGCTTTCAAAAACTATTGAATCTTCTGTCGTTCCGATAATCTTTGGAGGATTTAGAGGATCTACCACGGGGTCGAGAGGCTGATAAGAATTATTTGTTTGGGCAAATATGACTTCGGGATAGTTTTTCACTTTTTCAATAGCATTAATAACATCCTGTTCATTTTCTTTCTGAAGATATACCACATACAAATTTGGGCTTTCAGAAAGATTTCTGACTTCTTTTACATCGATACCTTCCAGTATTTTAGAATCTTTTGCTAATACAACGGAATCTTTTAATTGAATTATAAAACTATCTTTTGCATATGGATCTTGCATGAAAGGATCTGGCTTGACTTCTCCTTCAGAGCTGAAAGAAATCGCCATTAAAGAAAAAACCATAGTTAAAGTCAAAATTATCCCTAAACCTTTTTTAAACACTAAAAAACACCCTTTCTGAATAAAATTCAATACTTGTATTATATGAATTAAATATTACGCAGAAATACATAGCTTAACATATTATTTATAAAAATTAAAAATAATTTAATATTCAATATGTCCTCATTATCATTTTTATAATATTATCATATAAAAAAGTACTCTTCACTATCTATTTTATGATAATATTTATTTTTAGCATCATTTATTTTAATATTTATTTTATATTTCGTTGTTATATTATCACATATTGTTCAATTTGTCAATACCTTTATTATATAAATATTATTAATTACTATGAAACTTCTGCTAAATTAATAATGTTATTTTACGTAGTTACCCCCATCCTTATAACAAGTATCTTTCAATTAACCTATAAAGTTTTTATTTTGCATAGTTTTATACATGAGTTAACGTTTTATCTGTCTCATAGTTTTCATTATATCTAAAAAAATAAATCCCATATTAAAAAAGCTACAAAGATGCACATTTCAGCACCTTTGTAGCAAAAAGATTTACTTAATTATATAATTTATTAAAAATACTTGTTTCATATAAGTTGTTCAATTAAAAATAATAATAATAACTTAACCTACCCATCGGGAATGATTTGCCGGAAATATAATAATCGTTAATATCAAGATAATTTTTAATATTATCTGCTACTTTAAAGTAAAAACCTGAAGTCCCGGTTGCACCGACTGCACTACGCGGAATAGATATCTGAACATTTTTACCGCTATATGAAATTGTTGCTGTTCCCACTTGGCTACCGGTTGTTCCGTCAGAATTAAGTAGACATATTGATCCGGTTCCCACAGCACCTGAACTTGATGTTGCAAGCGTAGCTGAGCGGTTTATAACATATTTATATCCTTCCCATCCTTGAGCTTGGATATTTCCGGTGCTAAGAAAAACATTCATCCATCGGTCTTGGGAAACTGCATATGTTACCAAAGAGGAAGTATAATTCTTAACATTGAGCTGGCAGGATATAAGCATATAAATATTATTAGCATCATGGGTTACTTTAACAGAAAGAATGTTATTTAAAGGTAAATCAGTTTTATAAATATTAGTATCCGCAGCAGGAATCGAACCTTGAACAGGTGTTCCAGATCGTTTATATAATGTAGACTGAGGATTCATATAAAGATTTGTTACGTTATCCCACTGTGTAAAGGATGTAATATCATTTACATTTATAGTCTTGGAAACAGGAATTGCCATTGTTCCGGAAATACCTTTATAGTTTCGAATATTCTGTATCATCTGTAAATAAAAGCTATCTTGATAACCACCTGTCATAGGTTCAATATCTCGTGAAAATTCCTCGTTATAGCAGTCAACAAAAGCAATTCGGCTCAATCCATCTGGTATGTGCTTTAACGTTATCCATTCATTCCAACCTGTGATAAAGATGGTTGTTGCACCTTGATTTTTTGCACTATCCCACTGTCGCTGGAAGTTCTGACCTTGCCTGAAAGTCGTTATATTTCTATTACCGTTTGCATCACAACCTCTACCCCAGTTATTTTGTGATCCATAATTTTGAATAGGTTTATCAGAGAAACGTCCGTTAGGATGTTGAGCAACTGATACGCTTATAATACCGTTATGATTATATTGAGGGAACACCCATTCAATCCACGGAAATCCTGCTGCATCTGCAGAGGTAAACGATCCATCTATCCCCTGCTGAGGCCAGTACGCCGGACGAACATCCATATTTGCAGCAACTGTTGCGGAAGGTAAATCACCTATTATCATAGGTTTCCCTTTAGGGCAATAAAACAACGATGCATATTTGGAAGCGTTTGTTGTGTTTCCGTAAAGACTGTTATACAAACTATTCATAGCATTTGTAGAGTCTGTATGCGTATAGAAAGCAATTTTCGGAACAGCCCATCCGCTGTTTTGCATAGAAAGCATATTATCAAGGATTGTTGGCCAAACAGCGTCATAAGTAGGTCCATTAGTACAATCAAATATTATAAAATCGATACCTGCTGATGTAAGCATTTCGATATGACGACGAATTACCCAAACCTCGGAAGCATTATAATAACCGAATAAAGGTTTGCCCCAATAGTGATATTCCTGAAGAGGGCTGAGAGTCGTACCTGACGTGTTAAGAACATCACTTGTTTCCTTCCCTGCCGCAATCAATGCGGAAATATCATATACAGGGGCAGAGGTATTAACAACATGTTGCCCATTCCAAAGAAAATAGAATATTCCTACTTGTTTATTATTATTGAATCCCTGTACAGGACTGAACGTTCTGCCGAACATATCAACGCCGCACAGATAATTAAAGTTATAACCGTTACCATAAGTATCAACAGACGGCACAGAAGATGTTACCGTTACAGTAAAGGTAGTGGTTTTTGTAGCATAAGTTACGGTTATTGTTTGTGCCCTTACTGTTGTCGGACTATAACCCGAAATCATACCTGATGTTACGGAAATAATTTCGCTTGTACTGTTATTATAATAAACAGTAATTTTAGCACCTGTCAAATCAAGGATCTCTCCGCTTTGATACGAAGTTTTGTCTGGATTAGTTGACATAGCTATAGAAGAAACACTCTTCGCATTAACAGTTACATTAAAGCTTGTGTTCATCCCGTTATATGTAACGGTAACAGTCTGTGAACCTATTACTCCTGGATTATATCCTGTAATCATAGCTGCTGTTACCGGCGTGCTTTCATGTCCTCCGTTTGTATAATTTAAGTTTATCGCTGCGCCTGATATATCAAGGCTTTCGCCTTCTATATATGTTATCTTTGTAGGATTAGAATTCATTGAAATAGAAGCTAAAACTAACGGCTTTAACGAAAGATCTAAAATCTTACGAGCATCAGTTGTAGTTATTTTACCATCAGGTACAGTTGGAAACACATCAGCATTTTCAAGGTTGGGGCCAGACAAAACACGTAATTCGACCGCCGCTTGAAGTGCCCAACGAGCATCGGTTGTTGTTATCATTCCGCTACCGTCAACATCACCCAAAAGCGTTGGAGTTGCAGAAAATGAAATTCCAAACGCTATTGCAAGAGTTGCAGATAAAACAACCGCAAGCATTAAAACAAGCAGCTTGTTATTCTTCATTTTAATACCGATCCTTTCAATAAATATTTATTGCGAGATTACAACAAAAGCATTATTTACATCAAATGTAAGGTTTGTGTCGGTAGATGAAACAACTTCAGAAGCGTTTAAAACAAGTGATGTAACTGCTGATGTTGTTGTAGCATTAACAGTAAAGTTTAAAGTAAATAATGTTGTTGCGTTTGTTAAAGCCTCAGAAGCGATATAACCAACTAAAAGCCTACCTGATGTTGTTTGATTAGCCTCAAAAAACCCTGTACCGGTTGCATTTACAAAAGTAAGAGCACTTGTGTCATAAGTAATTTCAAGCAAACAATTAGACATTCCTGAATTTGGCAAAACACTTATAGGTATAGAAATCGAACTACCTTTTGAAGCTGTGGCATCGGAACCTCCGTTAACAACAAAAGTAACATCATATGCAGGTTGATTAACAGTTACAGTGAAGGTTGTTGTCTGACCTTGGAAGGTTACAGTGACTGTCTTTGTACCGGCAGAAGAATTATCAAACCCGGAAACCATATCGGTAGTTACATCCACAACAGAAGTGTGGTTATCACCGTAAGTTACAGTAATTTTTGCAGCTGTAATATCAAGTAAATCATTTATATTGTAAACAGTTTTAGCAGGCTGGGTATTCATTATAATCGAAGCTACATGTTGGGAAAGAAGAACCAGATTATTAATTGCATTCTGTAAAGCTGTAAGCGCGTTTGCACATTGCTCATCTGTGCCCGAATCTATAATTTGAGATGTTTTGCCTGCATATGCAGTTGTTACAGCAAGCCAACTTGACTGCGTATATAAAGCAGATTTTGAACTGACAGTGTTATAAAGACTATCCATAGAATTACTAAATACAATTCCCATTTTCAATTCAGCTCTCATATTAACCCACTTGGAAACAAGAGATGCTCTCATATTTGTGTAAGCTGCTGCAGGTTGTATTGTTGTATTAGCAATAAGTGTTTCAGCATTGGAAAGCTCAGTTCTGTATGCTATAACCGATGCCTTTGTGCCGGAAGATGATAAAACTACTCGTTGAGAATAACTCCTGAATGTAGGCATAGACGTCTCAAGTGAAGCTTTTGCAGCAAGAGCCTCAGGGTCTGTTGTAGTAACAAGACTTGCTATAGCAGATTGAAGTTCATTCATTATAACAAGGCACTGCGCATCTGTTCCGTAATTTAAAACATCCTCCGTAACCTTTGCATAAGCTTTTTCAACTGCAGCCCATGATTGAGTAGTATAGAAAGACTTATTTACATTATATTTATCATAAAGTCCTTGTGCCTGTTGTTTAAAACCAAGTGCAAAGCATACTGCATTTCTCATATCAATTAACTTAGATGTTAGAGTATTTCTTAAATTGGTATACTCTTCGATAGTAAGAAGAGATCCTTCAAGGACCCCCTTAACTCTTGAAAGTTCATTTTTATATGCAACTACTGCAACATTGGAAAGATTTGCAGGAAGAATAACTCTATTATAATAATTAATGAAAATACCGTCTACAACTTCTTTATAAAGAGAAACTCTTGCTGAAATTACAGAATTATCTTGCGAAGATCTATATTGAAGTGCACTTATTGCATTATTAAGTGTATCCATTGCATTTGAACATTGTAAATCAGTCCCGGAGTTTACGATGTCTTGTGTTTTTAATGCATACGAAGCTTCCACAGAAGCCCATGTTTCGGGAGTGTAAAGGCTTGCATTTACTACAACGGAGTTATATTTTTCATTAAATACTTTTTCAAATATAGCCCCAATACAAGTTGCAAGTCTCATATTCTGCCAAGCTAAATCAAGCTCTTTTCTGATAGAGGGATAAGCAGCAGCAGATTGAAGAGGCCCATTTATTAAATCGTATGTCTCTTTCAATTTTGCTCTGTATTGAAGGACTTTCTGACTATTCTGATGAGCAACAATAACTATTCTATCTGAATAAGCTTGAAAAACAGGCATCTCAGAAGAAAGCGTATTGCGTGCAGCAATAGCTTGTGGGTCTTCACTTGTTGCAGGGACAAGGTTTGAAATCGCAGTTTTAAGAGAATCAATACATGATTTACATTGTGCATCTGTTCCATCATTAACTATTTGAGTCGTTTTAAGTGCATATGCTGCCTCTACAGCTGACCAACTGTCTATTGTATAGCTGCTCTTTGCTATATAAACATCATTATACATCTTTTTAAATTTGTTATCAAAAACCGCACCTATTTCTGTTTCAACACGCATATTCTGCCATTTAGCAACAAGAGATGCTCTCATATCAGTATAAACAGATGCACCCTGTAAAGAACCGGCTAAAAGGGATGTTGCAGCCGAAAGTTCATTACGATATATAACAACTGAATTTTTTAACTGATTTTCATCCAAAACTATCCTTTGGGAGTAACTGTTGAAAATGGGCATACTGTTTTGCAGAGTTGAACGAGCAGTTTCTGCCTCAGTGGCAGCTGCAAAAGTAACCGGGAACAATGAAAGAAGAATAACGCACGAAAGCAACGCGGTTAAAATTTTCTTGCTCATTAATAGTCATCCTTTCGGTATCATATAAATAATAAACATATTTATTTCGCATAATATTCATATATATTTATATTATAGCATAATTACAAAAGGATGTAAATACTTTTTAAAAACGTATGTAACAATATTTTAACATATTATTTGTGTATTTTTACCAATTAACACCTTTTTTCCTTCTTACAAAGCTCATTGAGCCTATATATTTATCAATTTTAACTTTTACCAACATTCCAGGATGTGGGGCAGTAAGAATTTCATTATTATGTTCATCATAAATTTTATCAATTGTAAAAGTGTACGGATCTTTACCGGCTTCTAATATTTCACATACGTCTCCTACCGCAAATTTATTTTTTTGGCTGACTAATATACACCCCATTAGGGCATCATAACTTTTAACCTCGGCAACAACTTCATAATCCCGTATATATGAACTTTCTTTATAGTTTTGACCATTCTCTGCTTGGTCACCGTAAAAAAACCCAGGGTAATACTCACGGTGACTCACTTTACAAACTTCTTCATAAAACTCCCCTACATGATCTGAATAGTATGAGAGATCTTCAAAACATGAATCAATGGCCCTTCTGTAAGCCTGAGTAATACACGCAACATAATATTCGGTTTTTACACGTCCTTCTATTTTAAAGCTATCTATACCTGCTGTTAATAAGTCTGGTATATGTTCTATCATACACATATCTTTCGAATTTAGAATAAAAGTTCCTGTATCAGTCTCATACACAGGGAAATATTGACCTTCACGTTTTTCTTCACATAAGGTATACTTCCATCTGCATGGCTGTGCACAACTACCTCGGTTGGAATCGCGAGCTGTCATATAATTAGATAATAGACATCTTCCCGAATGTGAAACACACATTGCTCCGTGTACAAATGCCTCAAGCTCGAGTTCAGGGCATTCACGGTGTATTGCGGAAATTTCATCAAGGGAAAGTTCTCGTGCCAGAACAACACGTGAAGCCCCCAGCTCATGCCACATCCTTGCTGTTAAAAAGTTGCAGACATTAGCTTGTGTAGAGATGTGTATTTCTACATTGGGACAGTGTTTTTTTGCAAGAGAAAACACGCCGAAATCCGAACAGATAACAGCATCAACTTTTATTTCATTTAAAAATTCCAAATAAGACGGAAGTCTATTAATTTCATCATTTCTCGGAACACTATTACATGCAATATATACTTTTTTCTGCTTAGAATGTGCAAATTCTACAGCTTTCTCAAGCTCTGTAGCAGAAAAATTTTTAACAGCAGTTCTTAATGAAAATTCTTCGCCTCCTAAATATACAGCATCCGCGCCATATTGGATGGCATACATCATTCGGGAATAGTCTCCGGCTGGAGCAAGAAGTTCGGGTTTTTTCATTTTATGTGCCATGCGGGGGATAAAAATTCAATTATTTAATTAATACCCGCAAATCCTTTCATAAGTTGTTTAGTTTAAGAACCGAAATATTGTTTCATTATACTCATTCCGTTTCCGAAAATAAGAGAAAAAACAAAATATAAAAAAAAGCAAATCACAAGTTGGCCAAAAACACATGTGAGGATGTAGGTTTTAGCATCCTCAAAAGTTATCAGCTTATCTTCTGTTTTGCTTATTGAATATACTACAGCAACAATAATTCCGAATAAAGGCAGAAAAACTCCGATTATCTTTGCCCATGTAGAAATCGAATGTTTATCTTCCTTTTCTTCAAAGCTCTGAGCACCGCGTTCACCTAAAACAACAAGTTTTTCGCGGCATTTATCACATTCTTCTTTTAATAATGGGAATTTTTTTCCGCAACGCGGGCAAATTTTATAAGAGGCCCCTCTATTGAGGCTTTGTCCGCATTTTTCACATATATCAAGTTTATAAGGATTTTCATGCCCGCATTTCTGACATAGCTTTTTCATCAAGAGAGTCCTTTTTAATGCTGACTGTCACCCCGTCACTTATAGGGAGAATAACTGTTTTAAGAGATTTCTCCCCTTCAAGATCATCAAGAAATGACGACAGCCTGTTTATTATTGTTTTGTTTCGTCTAATATCAGGGATTTTAGTTGCTACACGCCCGTTAAAAAGAACATTATCGCAAACAAGCACACCTTCATTATTTAAGAGACGAACACATTCTTTTAAAAATAACGGATATTGTCCCTTTGCAGCGTCAATAAAAATAAAGTCTGCTTTCTTAGTAATTGTAGGTAATATTTTTGTTGCATCGCCTTCCAGAAGAGTAACATTCTTAGCATTAAATCGTGCAAAATTTTCTTTGGCAGGGGCAATCATTACCGGATTTCGTTCAATTGTTGTTATTTTCGCATCGGGGGTTACGCTTAACATAAGTAATGAAGAAAAGCCTATACAAGTGCCGATTTCAAGAATTTCCGACGGCTTTTTTATATAACATAAAATTTCGATTAAATCAGATGTTTCAGGATCTGCAATAGGGTACCCGGCATTTCTGGCCATACGCTCTAAAGCTCCGATTTCTCCGTCGCGTTCACGTCGTATTTTACGCATGAATTCGGTTATATGCGTAAATACAAGTCCATCCTTATCCAAAATTACCAGTTCCCCTTATATTTTTTAACATTCGCTTCATGCTCACTGTTTGTTTTTGCAAAAGCAGATGAACCTGTCTCGTCCCCTTTTGAACAGAAATATAGATAATCAGTATCAGCAGGTTGCACTGCGGCAAGCAAAGCATCATAACCGGGATTACATATAGGTGTGGGGGGAAGACCAGTATATAGATAAGTGTTATATGGACTGTCTGTTTCCATTTGTTCCGAAGTAAGGGCAGGGTGCCGTTCCGCTTTGGGTAAAGTATAGTTGAACGTTGCACAGCTCTGAAGTTTCATTTCTTTTTTTAATCTATTATGAAAAACTGACGAAACAAGAGGCATATCTTCTTTGTTTCCGGCTTCTTTTTCAATTATTGAAGCAAGGATAACAGCATCATTAAAACTCATACCTGACTTTTTCAATGCAGTATTAAATTCATTGCTGCTCATCTTATTATAAAATGTGTTAACAAGCTTGAGTATAACTTTTCGTTCCCCGGCACTTGTGTAAAACTCATATGTATCGGGAAATAAATATCCTTCAAGACGGTTTTCAGTTCCTATTTTAGGCAAAAAATCATAGTGATAATCGTTTGAAAGCAACGCATCTTTAAAGCCCTGCTCAGTACCTATACCGTTATCAACAAACTCTTTTATAATATCCTGTGTTTCACTGCCTTCTTTAAAAAGAATTGTTACAAGCTGCGGACCTGGATCAATATTCAGGACTCCGGTTGATACTTTATTAACAGTATCATATTCGCCGCATATAGTTGAATACTTTGCATTTTTAGCAAGAGTAATTTGTGTTCCGGTGTTATACCCTAATGAAGTATCTTTTTTTGTTATATCAATAAAAAGCTTAAAGGCAAATTTATATTTAATAACTCCGTTTTTCTTCAAAACATTGGCAACAGTGTCTAAATCTGCTCCGTCAGGCAAAGTAAAAGAAACCTGTGTTGCATCGCTTTCTTTTCCCATAACATCACGATAAGTATTAATGGTTATAAAAACAGCTGTTACTATTAATATTATAATAGCAAGCCAAATACTCAATTTTATTATAAGTTTTTTTCTTGATTTGCTTGATTTTTTACCCATACTATCTCTCCCTCATTTAAAATGTTACGCTGTTTATACATTTCCTTTTTAAGGCGTTTTATTGCAGATGAAATTATAAATATAGCCCCAATTAAAAGTGCAAATATTGCTGCATATATCATGATAGATTCAAGTTTTACGGCAATAAGACGTGTAGCATAAAGCCATAAAACGTAAGTCAGAATATTATTTATCATATGAACTGCTGCCGCTGCAAAAACAGATTTTGTTGTTTTAACAACAAACGATAATACTAACCCAGCGAAAAAAGTTGGTAAGAAATAAATATCCAAGCCATGCATTAAAGTAAACAATGCACTTGAGACAAGAACAGCGAATACAGGGCCTTTTTCATCAAGGGTGGATAAAACAGCACCTCTGAAAAAAAATTCCTCCGTAAAAGCAGGGATAACAGCAACTGTAATTAAAATCGTAAAATAGTTTTCGGCATTCATTGAAGAAAGTTTACTTACACTGCTTTCAATACCAACCGCATTACAAAAAACAGAAGTTAAAACATTAAGTATGAATGTCCCGGAAACAAGAACAACCGTACTCCAGAATATCATACCAACATCTGTAATCCGTATGCCGCGTAACGCAAAAAACTTACGCGCTTTTATCTTTGGATTAGCTGCTCTAAGTACAAAAGCAAAGCCTATAAACATAGCTGTGCTAACTGCAGATATTACAAGCCCTTTATAGGGGAATGTAAAAATACTCGTAACAACCAACACAGCAGTTATTATTACACAAATTATGATTGTAAAAATCGTTTTTCTCATCTTTTAAGCCTATATATACCCTTTTCAGTTAAAAGCATATCAACACAAACATCATATCTGCCACGAGGCAAACGTTTTTCGATGTTTTCACTATAACAAATTCCTATTTTTATTCCCGGAAAAGACGATAAAAATCTATCATAATACCCGCCGCCATATCCTAAACGATACCCTTCTCTGTCGTAAGACAAGGCAGGGACTATACATATATCACGAACCATAGGAACGTATAAAGATGCCGAAGGAATAGGTTCTGTGAGACCGAATTTACCAGGTTTCATATCTGAAAGCTGTGAAACCTTATGAAAATACATCATCCCGAAATCTAATGAACGAGGATAAAAACATTTTTTTCCGTCAGCAATTGCTCGTTCAAAAATCTCTATTGTAGATATTTCTAATGGGAGTGCATTATAAAGTAAAACCTGAGTTGAATCAGTATATGCCATGGTTGGGAAAAGACATGCAGCAATTTCCGCATCACGTTGTTGTTTTTCGTCTTCTGTTAAATTCTCGCGTTGTAATCTATGCTTTTCTCTAAACGGTTTTTTTTCGTATTTAATATTTCTCATAAAATATTCCCTGCCGAATCTCAGCCGAACACCGACTGTCTTTCAATGCCGAAATCAGCTCAAATGCAAAATCAAATGCAGAGCCGGCAGCTTTTGCAGTAATTATATTTTTATCGCACACAACAGAATCTGTTTTAACAATTGCACCTTCAAGGTATTTTTCAAATGAGGGAAAACATGTTGCAGCACGCCCGTGTAAAAGACCGCGCTTGCCCAATATAAAAGGAGCGGCGCATATTGCGCCTATAATAAGATTTTTATCCGCAACATATTGTAAAATCCTGTCTGTATCAGGGCACTCATCAATATTTGAAGCACCTGGCATGCCGCCTGGTAATATAACAGCTTCTATTTGAGGTAAAGAAATATCTGCTATATTAATATCAGGTTCAATGCGAATGCCATGCGCACCTGTTATAACCCCGGCTGTGATACCGCACAAAACAGCATCAAAACCAGCTCTACGCAACATATCACACGGGACAAGGGCTTCGGCTTCTTCAAACCCGTCTGCAAGCAAAATACATATCATAAATTAATCAATCCTAATATTTTTTCATTTATTTTTTCAGGGGTAAGAATTTTATCCCCGTCCATACAGTCAACTCGTGTCATAAACCCGTGCTCACAGGCAAAAAGGCCTGTTTTGTGGCATTGCACAAGATATTCAAAATCTTTTTCATGAATATCTTTTTTGCTTTCATCACCTTTATAACGACGTTCAACCTGTTTATTTGAAATAAAAGGAGAAACATCCAGAAAAAAAACACCGTCCGGCTTAGGGATCTTTAACTTTTCATATTCAAAATCGTAAAGCCACTTAAAATATTCCAAAGCTTCTTCTTCCGGCAATTTTGCGCCTTGATGAATTATATTAGAGCTGACATACCGATCACTTATAATAACTGCACCGCTTTCATAAGCTTCTTTCCACTCTTTTACATATGACGCATATCGATCTACAGCATAAAAAGATGAAGCCGCATAAGAATTAACATCATTAGCTGTACAGCCAAGCTCCCCGGCAAGATACATTTTGACTAATGTTGATGATGGGGAATCATAATTAGGGAATTTTATCTTAACAACATTTTTACCGTCTTTTTTAAATTTATCAACAAGAAGCTTTGTCTGCGTTGATTTACCGCATCCGTCAACCCCGTCTATTATATATAGTTTACCCACTTTACTCACCGAATTTCGAAAATTTTTCACGCTGAATTTCAGCCATTCCGCAACTCATTTTCCCTTCCGAGCATTTACCTCTCACGCAAGCCGGTCCGGCATTTTTAAAAAGTTGTGGACATACACCTTTAACGAGCTTTAACATCTCATCTGCCACTGCTCTGATTTCCCATTGTGCACGCATGCAGCAGCGATGAGCAAAAAAGTTATATAAGCTTCTTGCATTCATAGTTACAATCATTTTTGTATCGCAGGCATTCGGTAGAACAAAACGAGCATCTTCCAAAACAGCTTTCTCTGCTGCTTTTTCCGCAGATTTTTCATCTACCCCTTCAGATATAAGCTTGTCCATTTCTGATTTTTTTAAAATATTTGATATTTTATCATAAGCTTTTTGAGCGTTTTCCATTGCATCATCAAATTCTTTTTTTGCTTGTTCGTTATCAGCT
This sequence comes from Clostridiales bacterium, assembly GCA_003343705.1. Classification (GTDB taxonomy): domain Bacteria; phylum Bacillota; class Clostridia; order Oscillospirales; family UBA644; genus QAKR01. The sequence continues at coordinate 27,577 of QAKR01000001.1, forward strand.
ATTTTTGGAGGAGTTACAAATTCAAATTTATCTTCACGAACATAACGCTGACTTTGTACTGAATAAGATGCAAGTCTGTGACGTGTAATCTGGGCTAAAAAAGAACGCGAAACATTTTCTATGGCAAAAGTAAAGTATGCATGTTCTACAGGGCTTTCATGGCCTAATGAAACAAGCATATCAAGAAATTTTTCCGTAACTTCCGGAGTTTGCTTCTCCATTATTTCATCTATATCCGCCGGTGAATAACAAAGTTTTGCTGCTGATGCCACAATAACCTGAGCTTCCGGGGTATATGTTAAAAGTTCAACTCTCATCATAGAAACCTCTTTATTTATATTTATTTTATTATATCACAGCCCACTCTCTTTGTCAATAACTACGTATATTTTAAAAAATAAATTAGCAGTACAAATATTTTTATTATTTAAATTTATTACGGATAAAATAATGAATATATTATTTAAAACACATTATTTGTTTTTAATAAAAAAACACAAAATTCCACTTGAATTCAATAATTGTTTATGATATAATATATAAAATATAAATATAGCGGAGGGTCAAGAATGAAGATAAACGACATTCGCAAGGAAAGAAAGAAGATTGTAAAACAATTAGCATCGGACATTTACGGAACAGGAATACAGGGGCTTATAAACAGGTTGAAAAAACCGGCTCGTATTATAACTATTTGTTTGGGCTTTTTATTTGTAACTTATTCAGTAGTTGCATATTTCCCACTAGATTTTGGGTGGTTTTTTGTTGGACTGTCACTTTGGGTTTTTGCCGTTGCAAGCGGTTATATAGGTTTTTTAAGCTCTTTTATTTGTGCATTTACAGTATTCTCTGCTTATCCTTTTGCAGAAATTATTAAAAATGCAATTATAGGTACTCTGACACAAACAAATATAGATTTTCTTAAAAGTTACATTCCAACATTTGTATTTTTGCCTATTATTCTTATTTTATCGCTGGTTGTACGGTCTATACAGATTAAAAAACCTAGTTTTTCTGCATTTAACAATCAAAACGGACGAATAAACATTTTAGATCCGGCTCTTGAACAATTATATCCTATTCAAGGTTTTGAAAATCTTATACAAGTAAACTTTATAACACATAGTAAGAGACGTTATAGTTCTATTATTTCAGATTTTATAAAATTTGCACGTGTTTGCGACAAACAAAAAGCTCTTCCGGCAGGTGCAGAATTTATAGAAAAAGATAAAGAAGATAGTATTGAAGTAACATTTTATGCATACTCTTCTTCAGAAAGCCGTATCCCCCCTATAAAAAGCTATGTTACCGAAAATTTAAAAGATTCTAAAATATATATAATTAGCGATATTAATTGGAACATTTATAAAGATGTAATAATGCCGGATGATATTATAATTCAACGTGAATATAACAAACACTTTTCTGAAAACCTGGAAAAACGCGGAGTTGATCTGTCACAAACAAAAAAGCTTTCATATATAATTGTATTTAACAGTAAAAATGAAGCGGAATCTTGTTTAAAAACCGCCCCGGAAAATGGATTTATACCAATTAAAACAGATGGCGAAATTATAAAACATGATAAAAACGCAATAAAGGACATGTATATTATAACTTTACAGCTTGAAAGTAAACTCGGAATTGAAAGGTTGAATATAAATTCAATGAACGTAATTGATTTTGTAAAAAAATTTAACGGAAGCTTACGTCACTGGATGTTCTCTAAAGCTTAGTTAGTAAACATAATACAAGAAAAGGGATGAGTTTTATGAAAAAAATTATTTGTACTCTCATTACTGCAACTTTATGCTTTGCACAGATTTCTTTCTTTTCTGCCGAATCTATACACGACTACGGCATGGCAGATATTCGATCAGGGAACAACTCAAATTCAGTTTCACAAGTAACTTCAATGGCCACTGAAATTATTTCAAAGGAAGATTATGAAAGCGTACTAATTTCAGCACCTTCGCATGCAATTTACACACTCAATAAAGATCTAAATATTGTTGATAAAAACGGAAGTATTATAACGGATATACATAATGCAATAATTCATCTGGAAAACAAAGTTGTCCCCACTTTCAGAATCGAAACCATAGAAGTTGCTCAAGCTTTCTGCATGTTTGAGAAGAGTGTTATATTAACTGATGCAGCTGTTATATCTACAGATGTAGATATAATTAATTTCATTCGTCAAAACACATCTTTTGTTATAGGCATTATTGATTTTTCACAAAATGATTACGGAGAAACTCTTTCACCAGATGAGATGATGCAAATTCGTGGAATCGTCAATAAAAACCTTTCAAAAATTGTTGTTCTCCCTACCAGATATATAAACAAAGACACTGTTGAATACTTACAAAAAAAGCTTATAACTGTTTGGACGAACAAATCCAACTGCCAAACTCAAACAGAAGCAATGGAAGTTTTAACAACCGGAACAAACGGCGTCTTAACCCAAAACTGCAAAGTATTTGATGACGCTCTTATAAAGTGCACTGCACGTAATTCTTGTTTACGACGGAGCTATGTAATAGGTCACAGAGGGAATCCGGCTACATACTGTGAAAATACAGTTGAAGGTTCAATGATTGCATTTAATGCCGGGGCAGATATTATTGAAAACGATATTTATATTTCCAAGGATGGGGTTTTGTTTGTAATGCACGACGAAGATATTTCCAGAACAACAAACGGAACCGGTCTCATCTCCGAGATGACATATAACGAACTTCGTTCATTCACAATGAATGGTACCGAAAACACCCCAATACCAACACTTGAAGAATATTTTCAAGCATTTGACGGATTAGATGTACAACTGTTTGTTGAAATAAAAGGGGGTGAAGCCGATATCATAGATGAGCTTGTAAAATTAATTGATAAATATTCATTTCTTGATCAAATCTCAGTTATATCTTTTAACGGAACACAGCTAAACAGGCTTTATCAAGCACTTCCCGAAATATCTTTAGGTTTTCTTTGTAACACAGATTCAGGTTCAACACTAGGCAAGACAAAAACAGCTTTGACATATACTAAAAATTATAATTCTACATATAACACATCGTATTCAAACGTAGACACTCGTTTTTATCAGCAACTGAATTACCGTGGTATAACTTCTTGGCCATGGACATTCAATGAATTTTATTCTATACCGACTCAAACATCATACGGAGCAGCAGGAATTACTACTAACGGAGCATCATACTGTGCAAAATTTCCGGCATCAGTTGAACCAACTTCATACATTGAGACCGCAACAGTTGGAATGGAGTATATGCCAAAAGCGGTTCTTACTACTTTTGACGGTAGCACAATATCAAACAGCGATTATATAAAAAAATATTCAAGTGGCTATTCTTATGTTATAATTCTTGACGGTGAAGACAATGTCACAATCAAAGATAAAACTATAATAGCTCCGAAAAAAACCGGGACCTTTACTTACGTTATTGCACAAAGATGCTCTTTATCAGAAAAGATGCAAGAATCATCACAATATTATACGATATATACGAGCCCGATAACTGTTACTGTAAGCTGTAAAAGCGGCGATTTAAATGCTGACGGTGACATAACACTCTCTGATGCTATGCTTCTTTTTACACATATTGCAGGTAAAACTGTAATATGTGAAGAACAAGAAAAAATTGCTGATATAAATAATGACAGCAATATATCTCTAGTTGACGCAATCAAATTATTTATGATTGTCGCCGGCAAATCTTAATAAACCACAACAAGATATTAATAAAGAGGGATTACAAAAATGAAAAAATCAGTTTTTTTAATTATTTTATGCGCTTTTGTTTTTTCAATAACATCCGCATGTTCAGTTGTTCGTACAGATGTTGATTTTTATATAAACGCAGAAGAGCAGGGCAAGAAAATAAAAAACATTAACGGCGTTGCAAATCAATTTGTTTTCTGGGACAGTAATATCGATGGTTATGAAAAAGATTATATTAAAAATCGTTATCCGTTTATTGAATACATGCAATTTATGACAGCAACAGGAGGTAACGCAAATTATGATTTATTTGATGACCCACTTAACCGTGACGTTACAAACGATTATAATTTTACAAGGCTGCTTTCAAATCTCCGCCGAGCGGTAGATAAAGGGGCTGTTCCATGGGTTAAAACAGGCGTTGTTCCTTTAAAACTTTCAGAAAACCCTAAACTAGGAACATTTGGTGTAAATATTCGTGAACCTTATGATTATAACCTATATTATGATTATATTAAAGCAATGGCTCAAGCTATAATTGATGAATTCGGTGCGGAAGAAGTTTCAAAATGGCGCTGGGGCGTTTTTACGGAATTTAACAACCCTGACTGGTTTATTCCAAATGACGGGAAAGATGCAATTGTTGAGTTTTGTAAAATATACGATTATACAGTAAAAGCTCTTGAAGACGTACTTGGAAAAGATATTTTTGTAGGGGCACATGGCCTTTTCAGTATTGACAACTTCATAATTCATTGCGGAACAGGCACAAACTACGCAACAGGTGAGATAGGAAGTCACATAGATTATATTGCTGATTCTTATTATACACAAACACCGACAGTGGGAGCAGGTTATCTTCCTCATAAAAAACTTGCACATATGCGCGATGTTGCGCAAAGTGTAGGTTTAACAAATATTGTATATGGTATAGATGAAGGGAGAATATTGGACGGAACGGATAAAAAACCTTTAACAGACCGAAAAGTAGGGTATTCTATTCAAGCAGCAAACGATGCATATTTTTTACATGATTTTATAGATAACGACTTAGACTATTTTTCAAGCTGGTCATATTCATCAACAGGTTTATTTGGAGGAATTGATACCGTTTCGCTCCATGTTGCTAATTGTTTTAATAAAATGGTTGGTTCAAACAGAGTAACTGTCAACCCATCCTACCATACAACTAATAAAACATATGAACACAATAACGCTTTCTCTGCCTTCAACACTGATACCAACACGCTTTCGGTAATGGCATATCATTACTACGAAGGAGCATATGCAGCCAGATATAAAAACACAGAAAATATGCGTTTTACAATTAACATTCCCCAGCTTGAAGGAAATGTTAAAATAACAAAATATGTTATAAATGATAGTTCTAACTTCTTCGATGACTGGGTAGCAGACTGGAAAGAATTAGGTATCGATAGCGATTCGGCAGCAGACGATGTTTTTGATTGGTCTAAAGACAGCGCGCAGTGCCAGACTACTCAATGTATAAAAGATCCAAAAATATATCAGGAGTTTTTAAACCGTGTACCTGAATATACTGAAGCCGCCAAGCTTATTCCCATAACTGAGATGGCAACTGTAGTAGATGGTAAAATTACGTTAAGTCATACTACATCCGGCCAAGAAGTTGTATTTTTTACAATTGCAAAAGATCAATGATAAGATAACAAAAGAGCCGACACTTTATTGTATCGGCTCTTTTGTTATCTATTAATTTCTATCCTTGCTTTACTAAAACCGCATGAACTGCAACTCGTTTGTTTTCATCTGTTCCTTTGCAAGTAGAAAGTGTTATTATTTTATCAGTTGATGAAAAGTTGAATTTTTTTAAAGAAGAAATGCTGTTACGATTTTGAAGCTTATTAACATAATTCACATAATCACTATCCGAAGAAAAATATGTTTTTCGATAGTCCGCGTCTGCTGTTGTTTCATACCATGAAAAAACTTGCCATACCGTCTTCTGTGTGGGTGTAGTTATATATACAAAATGATTATATGCATTTGCATACCACGCTTCAGCATCGTTTAAATATTTAAGTCCGCCGAATTTTTGCTTAGAGCGTGCATGACCATATATAACAGTATTTTTATTTGAAGTTATATTTGGCATAGATGCATTAAAATCAACGTAAATTGCGCCATTCGGGTTTTCTTGCCCACTATAATCATGAGAAAGATAGTATTCGTTGTTTGAACCTTGCATAAGAGGATTACTTATTGGTAAGCCGCTGACGCTTTCCGGCCCGGTAAATTTAAACCACCCGACTGCATCTGAAGATGAAGTTGATAATTTATCTTTATCATATTCAAGAAATGGTATTTTATTAAGATCCAACTCATCAACACCTATACGAACTATTTCAGGCTGAGAATCTGAATAAACTATACCATCATCTGTATCATCTTCAGTGTTTGTATCAGGTGCCAATATTACATCAATATTTTTGCTTAAATTTTCCACAGATGATTTATCTATAACATCTAATATAAAGGTGTTATAGATATAAAATCCTGTACAAATAAGAGCCACTAAGGTAAAAAATATAATTAATACAGTTAAAATTATATCTTTTTTAGATTTTTTTTTAAATCTCTTTCCCTCAACTTTTCTCCACATATAATGTACCTATCAATACTTTTCGTATTTTACAAGTTTAGCGTGAACTGCAACACGTTTTTCTTTGTCTAAAGTTTTACATGTTGACAGTGTAATAATATTATCATCCGGTTTAAAACTGAATTTCTTAAGGGATGAAATCTTGTTTCTGTCCTGTAATTTATTTAAATAATTAATGTAATCACTGTCAGACGGGAAATAAGATTCTCTGTAATTAGCATCAACAGTAGTTTCATACCATGAGAAAATCTGCCATACTGTTTTTTCATGTTCGGTTGTAATAAATATAAAATGATTATTTGCATCAGCATACCAGCGTTTTGCTTCATTTAAATACTTAAGACCGCCGAATTTCAAATAGCTTCGAGCATGCCCGTAAATAACAATATTTTTATTACTCTTTATGTTTGACATATCAGCACGATAATCTACATAAACACTACCATTCGAATTATCTTTGTCAAGATAATCTTTAGATAGATATGTAGTATTATCTTTGCCCTGCAACAGAGGGACACTTATAGGTAAACCTTTAATTGAAGCCGGTCCTTCAAGATAAAACCAACCTTTTATATTCTTATTTGTATTTCTGAGTGTGTTAAAGTTCATTGTAAGAAAGTTTATATTAGCTAAATCTATATCATCAACACCTACATACTTAATTGCGGATGTATCACTGTCCAGATTACTTGCGGAGTCACCCAGAGTATTTTCTGAATTATCATTTGTTGAAAAATTAATGCCTGCTTCACCTAATAATGCATTAATACCGTTTTTGTCTAGAGTATCTTTTATCCAATACTCGTAAACAAACAACCCGGCAGAAATAAGGAAAATAGCTATAAAAACTATCAAAAGAATATTAAGAAGCTTATTATTCTTTTTTTTGTTTTTTTGTTTATTGTTGTTATTCTCATTTTTATATCTTGTGCCTGAAGATTTTTTATCCATATATTACACCCTATTCCAAAGGAACCCTTTCTCTTGTTTTTATAAGCTTTGCCTGAACGACGTATCGCACGTTTGAATTTGCATCGGCACATGTTATCAGGGTTATTATTTTATCAGTTTCAATAGGATCAGTTATGCCGTAATCACGTGTGAAAAGAGTTTTATAAAACGGCGAATAACGACTGTCTGTGGTCTCCATGCGGCTACGCCAAGTTGCTGCATAAAGCCTGAATTCATTTGCATCTTGCTGCAATGTAAAAAGCGTACCTTTTGATGTTGCATCAACAATTTCCGCAGAACTATATTTCTCATTGACAACACTTTCAGGAAGTAAAAAATTCGGAGTTGTAGCTGCAATTTGGTTTTCTGCAATATCAAAATTTGTATAATAACAAGCATATACTTGCCATACGGTAGATTCTAATAAAGTGTTTAAATATATATATCTGTTGCTTTCATTCTCAAACCAGCTTTTACGCAATGTAACTTTTTCAAGCTGATCAAATATATCTGTTCCGCGGGCATGCCCGAAAACAACCGTTTGTTGGTCTAAAACTCTTCTTTTATCTTTTATATGACAACGATAATCTAAAAAAGCCGAACCGCTAAATTTAGGATAAAGATTAAACCCATGATCTAAATAAAACTCACGATCTGTAAACGATGTTTTTTGTGCTACGGGTAAATTTATATTTGTGCCAGGCACATATATCCAGGCAACAGCATCGTTGTTGTATATATTATATTCCATAAGATTGTCACTGGACAGAAACCCGTCTGAGTCAATAACCGGTTCGGGAATAGCCGGAACCGGAGGCCCCGGATCTTGCTCAAGATTACCCCCGTCTTCTATGTCTGAAACATTTTCTCCGATATCGACGATAACCATACAAATTGCTTCGTACTTTTTGCCATCAATTGCAGTTTGAACAACAGCTGCTGCAACACCGCTTTTTACAGCCGTTACAACACCGCTTTCATCAAAAGTGATAATTGAATCATTCGAGGATGAATATTCCAAAACAGCTTTATCATTTTTAGGTGTAAGAGTGGCTGACAGTACGCATTTTACGTTTTTATCAGTAATTTCAAGTTCTTCAGAACTTAATGTAAGAGTATATACAGTTTCAGAAGTAAGCCCTTTTGAAAAATTATTAAATAACAGAAAAACAAGTGCGAGAAGAAGCGCAGCCGCACAACATGAAGATATTAATAAAATCAGCTTTCGCCTTGACATTTATGCCTCCTGTAATTTAAAGTTTTTCATATAAAACTACATAATATAGCAATTTCATTAACTTTTTATAATGATGAGAATTGTTCTACGTCCAGTATATTAATTATATCGCTAAAATGTATTAATTTAAGTTAGAAATTGTGATATATCGTTAACATATTCAGGCATGCAGGCGGAGATTATCTGCAAGACTATGTTTTTTACAGTAAAACCGTATAAGGACATCAACTCTTTGGGTTTACCCGACTTACCAAAAATATCTCCAACCCCTATACGAAAAACTTCAACACCATTCCGTCTACCGGAAAGCTTTGCTCCACATATACATTCACATACGGCACTACCAAATCCACCCACAATGGAATGCTCTTCAAGGGTAACCAATAGTCCCGTTTCTGCAGCACAACGTATAATTTCCCGTTCATCCAACGGCTTTACGAAAGGCATATCAACAATACGAACAGATAGCCCGATTTTTTCTAAAACATCAGAAACTTCTGCTGCTAAAGAACAAAAAGGGCCGCAAAATAAAAGGGTGGCCATACTGCCTTCCCTAAATAAGAAACTTTTATTAGATAAAAAATTAATTGTTTTTTCCGGGTAATAATCAAGTGTTTCAACTCTTCCAAGACGAATATAAACCGGACCGTCGTGTGAAGCAGCATACCGTATAGCGGCACGGGTTTGTTCTGCATCAGAAGGGACAAGAACAACCATCCCCGGAATGGCTCGCATTAATGCAATATCTTCAAGGCATTGATGAGTGGCTCCGTCTTCCCCCACAGAAATCCCTGCATGAGTTGCAACAAATTTTACATTCAAATTTGTATATGCGACATTGTTTCTTATTTGATCGTATGCACGCCCTGCTAAAAACATTGCAAAAGAAGATACAAAAACAGTGTTCCCGGAGGCTGCTAAGCCTGCGGCAACAGATACCATATTCTGTTCGGCTATACCACAGTTAAAAAAACGATCAGGAAACATTTTGCCAAAAGAGGATGTTTTTGTAGATGTTGCTAAATCACCGTCTAAAACCACTATTTTATCGTTTTCTTTTGCTATTTCAATTATTTCATTCCCGTAAACTTGTCTAAGCATTGATTTCATAAAAATGAGCATTTACCTTTAATAGTGTTTTATATATGTAAAATATTAAAGTATTTATGCTCCCCACACCACCCTTGTATAATTTTACTCAAGTTAAACTTTTAGGTTCGCTGCATTCCAGTTCCTCGACAGCTTTTCTATATTCACGCTCATTTGGAGCCTTACCATGCCAGATAACTTTATCTTCCATAAAAGAAATGCCTTTTCCCTTTATCGTGTTTGCAATAATAACAGTAAAGCGATTTTGTTCTTCATCAAAAGAGGTGAGAGCCGTACGTATTTGGTTTATATCGTTACCATCAATCTCCATCACATTTGCACCGAAAGCCTTAAGCTTGTCTTCAAGCGGAGCAGTATTCAAAATTGACTCTGTTCTACCACTTAACTGCAGCCCGTTTTTATCTATAATTACACAAAGATTATCCAGATTGTTATGAGCGGCAAACATAAGACTTTCCCAAATCTGGCCTTCATTTAACTCTCCGTCGCCTGTTATTACATAAACATTATACGGAATTTTATTTACCTTTGAAGCCATTGCCATTCCGGCAGCAGCAGAAACGCCCATTCCCAATGAACCTGATGACATGTCCACCCCAGGAGTAGCAACCATAGAAGGCATTCCTTCTAAAAAACCCGAAGTTTTACGTAAATTATCGAGTTCTGAAACATCAAAAAAAACCTTTTAGAGCCAACGCAGCATATAAAGCCGGACAAGCATGGCCTTTAGATAAAACCAGTCTGTCTCGGTTTGGATTTTTAGGTTCCTTGGGGAAATATCTCATTTTTTCATTATATAAAACTGCTAAAATATCCGTGCACGAAAGAGAGCTGCCGATATGCCCGCAGCCTGCTTTATATACAGCCTTTAAAGAAAGTAACCTTATTTGCTTTGCAAATTCATATGTATTCAAATTTAACACCTATATTATTAATTTTATTGGTACCTAAGTTCTGTTTCACTTTTATAATCATCTGCTGAAACAACATATGCATTTGAAAAATACATTGTTGCAGATGTTTTTTTATTAAAACCAAGTCTAAAATTTCCTATCTCAGAATTTGGTTCAGTAACAGAGATTTCTGAAGATACAGTTATTGGTTTTGCGTTATAAATTGTCTTTGAATTACATGTAGTTACAGAGGTACCGACAGAACCAGAGAAAGAAACCCCCAAAATCTCCGAACTCTCAATACTTACGTTAAAACATATCCTATTATATTGAGATAAATCAACATTTGTAAAAAGCTGCGCAGGAATATTTATATATGTCATCTCAGAGGTAAAATCAACTTTAAGCGTATATGTTCCATCCTTCGAAATTATGCTTATACGATCTGCATATTTGGGATTTGCTTGTTTTAAAAGCTCTATTGCATTATCTTTTTCAAGATTAAGCAACAGTGCAGACGAGTTTATAGTTTTTGTTGCAATTATAGGACGCGTATATAAATTCTCATTAACAGTAATATCTATAGTATCCGAAAACTCACTGTTTAAATAAGAATATTTGTATATATCAAATTTATCTCCCTTAGTGACATTAATTAAAGTAGAATTATTAAAAGAAACTTTTTCCCCGT
>QAKR01000007.1 GCA_003343705.1 Clostridiales bacterium
CTTGAAACAGTTGCAAAAATTTGTTCTAAACAGCTTGTTCTTGTTGTTTTAAAGCCACTTAAAGGCACGGAAATGGAAAAAGTTTCTCCTCCGCCTATTAATGAGGTTTTTGCTTTTTTTAAAGAAGCCGTGAAGAAAATACCCGGTGAAGATATTTCTTTGGGGTGTGCCCGTCCGTCAGGCCAGTACTCAATTCTTCTTGAAAAAAAAGCTCTGGATCTCGGCTTTTCAAAGATTTCTTATCCTTCACCCCAAACAATAGAGTATGCTTACAAAAATGGTTACAATATTAAATTTTTTGATACTTGCTGCGCTTTATAAATAATTATTTACAAATATGTTGCAGTATAGTTTGTCGTTTGTTAAAATAAAACAGTATAATTAGTTTACTAACTAAAATAAGGAGGGTGTAAATTGAAAGACAAAAAAACAATCCCCCCGTTCCCTTTTACCGAAGAAGGGGAAGATATTCCTATAAGCCATTTAATACGTATTGTAGAACATTCTTTTGGACATACTGTTCGTGAAAATCTTGAAAAAAGCGGTATCCCGCGTGCTTTTGGCCCTGTTCTGACTGAGCTTTCCCGTTATGAAGGTCTTTCCCAAGGTGAACTTGCCGATAAAATGTTTTTTAAACCCTCTTCAATAAGTGTTACAATACAAAAGATGGAAGAAATGGGTTATATACGACGTGAGCAACATGAAAACGATGCCCGCCAAGTCAGAATCTTTTTAACTGATGATGGAAAATTACTTGCAGATAAAATTCGTAAAACTTTTTTGCAGGTTGAAAAAGATATATTAGATGTCTTGACAACGGAGGAACTTTCAGAATTAAGAAGAATTCTTGAAAAGTTGAAAGCATCCAGAAAATAATTTAAATTAATTACTGTTTTGACTATATTATGATTAGTGATTATTGAAAGGAATAAAAAATGCCGTTTTTACCTATATGCAAAAAAGAACTTGAAGAACAAGGGATAAAACAGCTTGATTTTATATGCATAACAGGCGATGCGTATGTTGATCATCCTTCTTTTGGTGTTGCAATAATTTCAAGGCTTATTGAAAGCCTTGGATATTCTGTAGGAATTATTGCACAGCCTCAAAAAAATGAAGATTTTATAAAATTAGGGCAGCCCAAATATGCTTTTATGGTTTCTTCCGGCTGTGTGGATTCCATGGTTTCAAACTATACAGCAGCAAAAAAATTGCGCAGTGAAGATGTTTATTCTCCGGGAGGTAAAGCAGGACGCAGACCGGATAGGGCTGTTATCGTGTATTGCAATAAAATAAGGGAGAATTACGGTAAAATACCAATTATTATAGGCGGTTTAGAAGCCTCATTACGTAGGTTTGCTCATTATGATTATTGGCAGGATAAGGTTCGTAATTCAATATTACTTGACAGCGGTGCAGATATGCTTTCTTTTGGAATGGGTGAACGTCAAACAAAAGAAATTTGTAAACGTCTTGCTGCAGGCGAAAAGATTGAAACTATGACTGATATTGCCGGAACATGTGTTTTAGTGCAAGAAAAACCTGTTGATGCAATAGAATGTGCACCGGCGGAACGGCTTAAGCAGCCTACTGAGGATGGTAAAAGAGCTTATGCTGAAGCTACTAAAGTACAGTTTCGCCAGCAAGATGCGTTTGAAGGAAAGCCTATTGTTCAAAGACACGGGGACAAGTATCTTTTACAGAATATTCCGGCAGAGCCTCTTGATAAAGAAGATCTTGATGCTGTTTATGCACTTCCTTATATGCGAGCTTATCATCCTTCTTACGAAGAGGAAGGTGGTGTGCCGGCAATAGAAGAGGTCGAGCACTCCATTACACATAATCGAGGCTGTTTCGGAGGATGTAATTTCTGTGCAATAGCGTTCCATCAAGGGAGGCTTGTAACATCTCGAACAAAACAATCTGTGGTTGATGAAGCTATCCGTATTACAAAAAGCCCTAATTTTAAAGGGTATATTAACGATATCGGCGGGCCTACGGCTAATTTCAGACATGGTGCGTGTGATAAAAAGTCTGTATGCAAAAATAAAAAATGTATGGCCCCTCAAATTTGTCCTACAGCAAAGAAAAACGTTTCTCATGAAGAATATTTAGATATTTTGCGTACAGTCCGTGCACTGCCTAAAGTTAAAAAGGTCTTTATTCGTTCAGGCGTGAGATATGACTATCTTGTTGCAGATGAGAATCGTGAATTTTTCAGAGAACTCGTAAAATATCATATAAGCGGGCAGCTTAAAGTAGCCCCTGAACACACGCAGAATAAAGTGTTAGATTATATGGGTAAACCTCATTTTGATGTTTATGAAAAGTTTTATAAGCAGTTTTATGAAATTAATAAACAGTTAGGGCAAAAACAATATCTTGTCCCGTATTTAATTTCATCTCACCCCGGATGTACGCTTTCCGACGCAATTGAGCTTGCACTATATCTTAAAAAAATAAATTACCATCCCGAGCAAGTTCAGGATTTTTACCCTACACCCGGAACAATTTCTACCGCGATGTTTTATACCGAGCTTGACCCTATAACATTGAAAAAAGTGTATGTGCCAAAATCTCCTCAAGAAAAAGCCGAACAACGTGCTCTTTTACAATATACTTTGCCGAAAAATCGTGAAATTGTTCGAAAAGCTCTTGTAAAAGCAGGTCGATCAGACCTCATTCGCGTTCTTTTGCCTTCTCAAAAGCGTCGATTTTAAAAATTTTTCGCAAAAATGTTGACTTTTAAGTTTTTATATGGTATAATATACACAGAGTAAATGTGCTCATGGAGGATGAAAACATGGATAAAGTAATTTTGATTGCAGACGACAATAAGGATATTGTCGATATTCTTAAAATTTATGCTCAAAAAGAAGGGTACAAAGCTGTTTGTGCTTTTGACGGAGAGCAAGCATTAAAAATGCACAGAGAATATAATCCCGCACTTATTCTTCTTGACGTTATGATGCCTAAAATAAACGGATATGACGTTTGCCGTCAGATTCGTCAGAGCTCTAATGTTCCCATTATTATGGTAACGGCAAAAAGTGAAGAAGCCGATAAAATATTAGGCCTTGATATAGGTGCTGATGATTATGTTGTTAAACCGTTCAGCCCCCGTGAGGTAATGACAAGAATTAAAGCTGTTTTAAGACGTGTAAATGATGATAGTAACGATGACCGCAATAAGAAAATCGAAGTTGCAGGCCTTGTTATAGATATGAGCAGTTATGAAGCTTCTGTTAACGGAAAACCCGTTGTTTTAACTAAAAAAGAAATTGAAATTCTTTGGCTGTTTGCAACAAATCCCGGCAGAGTTTATACACGTGATCACCTGCTTGAAAATATTTGGGGTTACGAATATTTTGGTGATACAAGAACAGTTGATACACATATAAAACGTATCCGTACAAAGCTCAATCTTGATGAAACAGTCGGTTTTGATATTAAAACAGTATGGGGCGTCGGATATAAATTTGAGGTAAAATAAAGGTGCTTAAAAGCATTTCATCAAAACTTATCGCGGTCTTCATTAGTGTTGCCGTGTTGGTTGTTTTGATTACAAGTGTAATCTTTATGTATCTTTTCTATAATAATGCCGTACAAGATAAACAAAAAACAATGCTTTCTTGTGCTCAAGAGATTTCACGCCTTGTCTCCCAAGACAAGGCGAGTTCTTATCCCTATAGAAAAAGAACTATCTCTGATTATTCGCTTTTTGCAGAAGGGATACTTAGCTCTAAGCTTTGGGTTGTAACAACCGATGGGTTATTTGAAAATATCGGTACTTCTTCCCAAAGCCCTCTTAATATTAAAGAGCTTACACAAAAGCAGGAAACCGTAATAAGGAACTCTTTTGAAAATATTAATATTTATACAAAAGAGTTTTCATCATATTTTGGGGAAGAAACAATTTCTGTAATTGTTCCTATGTTTTCTACTACTTTATATGATGGCGAAGAAAGTGTTATAATAGGCTCTGTTTTAATGCATTGTCCTATGTCTAATATAAATGCTAATTTCATATCAGCCCAGATGTATCTTGCAGTGTCTATCGCTTTTGGCGTAATTGTCTCAGTTGCAATTGCTATATTATTAGCTATGCGTATTTCAAGTCCGCTAAAGGAAATGAGTTTTGTTGCACAAAAAATGGCAGACGGAGATTATAATGTAAGGGCTGAAATAGCTGATAGCGGTGAGCTTGGTGCTCTTTCTCAGTCATTAAACGATCTTGCCTTCACTCTTGACGGAACTATAAACTCATTAAAATCAGAAAAAGAAAATCTTGATACTATCATTAACAATATCTCAGACGGACTTGCTTACTACGATACAGAAGGTAAGCTTATTAAGTATAATGCAGCCCTTATGCGCATGTGTAATTATGATATGTTGGAAGATGAAAAAATTCTTGAAGCTCGTCAACGTGCTATGGAAAAACGAGAACAACAAACGGTTGTTCTGGACGGTAAAGACATTTTAAAATTTGCAATTTCACCAAGTTTTTACGGTGATAACCTTGTGGGTGCAGTTATAATTGTTCAGGATATAAGCCGCAGTGAAAAGCTTGAACAAACACGGCGTGAGTTTGTTTCTAATGTTTCACACGAATTCCGTACACCTCTTACCATTATAAAAGGTTCTGTCGAACTTTTGGTTGACGGTGCGGTTACAGACCCTGCAGATATCATGCAGACATATCAAAGAATTGAAACAGAAACCGTTGCTCTTGAGCATCTTGTACGGGACTTATTAGATGTTTCCCGATTTAAAGCCGGAAAAATACAGCTTTCAATTTCAGACATAGATTTAAATGATCTTATAAATACAACTATAGATAGCTTAAGGCTTATTTCGTCTAAAAAAGGTATAGATCTTTTAGCTTCGACATCTCGGATTCCGAAAATTCGCGGGGATATAGATCGAATTCGTCAGCTTTTAATAATATTCGTTGATAATGCAATTAAATTCACACCTAAAGGTGGAACAATAACTGTTTCCACACAGCTTGCAGATGAAATGGTTTGTATGAAAATACGCGATACAGGTAAAGGAATGTCTAAGGAAGATATCCCATACATATTCGAACGTTTTTATAAAGCCGATAAATCACGCGGAGGGTCAAAAACCGGAACAGGGCTAGGCCTTTCGATTGCGAGCGGCATTGTTGAATCCCATGGTGGAGGTATAACAGTAGAAAGTGAGCTTGGTAAAGGTACGGAATTTTCTATTATGCTGCCTATAGCAAAAAAGTAACTTCTTTCATAATACTTCCCCCGGAACTTTATCAGAAAGTTCCGGGGGAATCTGTTTTAAATATTAATTGTTTATTCTTTTGAAACCGGTTTATATTTTTTTAGTATTTCAAGAAACTTTTTATCAAGAGGTGAAAGTCGGTAACCTTTACGGTATATTAATACATCTTTATATGTTTTTATATTTCCTGTACATTTACGTTCAACGAGCCCGTAAAGTTCTAAAAGCCGTTTGGGGATCGGAGATACCCACATAAATGTTTTGGGTACAATGCTTAATAAATCCATTTGGGAGCTTCGTTCAAAAACAAAAATACGTTTGTTAACAAATTCTGAAAGTTCAGCTTTTTTTGAATCTATTAATGGTAAAGACGGAACATATGGGTCTGCATGTGCAATCTCAATACATTCGGAAAAATCTTTTGTAGTAAGTTCTTCCTTTTGGGCAAGTGCGCTGTTTTTTGACATTAATGCAACATATGAAAATTCATATATTAATTCACTTTTTAATCCTTTGTCGTGTAAAAATGCAGCAAAATACGGCTCAAAAGCCTTTTGATATCGAATTATACCAAGACGATAATCTTCTTGTAAGATATTATTAACTGCACGCATTGCATTTGTTTCTTTGTAAAATATTTCCGCAGGTTTGGCTATGTCAATATGTGTAGCAAAGTCTGTGAAGGCTTCGGCTATATAACTTGCTCTGGGAACTGAAACGGAAAACTTCTGTTTTTCCTGTTTTTCACTTTTATATATTGATTCCACCTCATCAATTTGTGAGATGATACGTTTCGCATATTGCATAAACTCTTCACCTTGCGGTGTAAGATCAATACCTTTTGATGTTCGCTCAAAAATAGTTATGCCGAGATCCTCTTCAAGCTCTTTTATTGCACGGCTTAAGTTTGGCTGCCCCATATAAAGGTTTTCAGCAGCTTTACTTATAGACCGAGTTTTCTCCGCTTCAACAACATATTTTAAATGAAGAATGTTCATGAAAGAACCTCCCAAAAGCAGATTTTATACTTATATTATACCACTCAAAATCAAGTCTTGTCAAGCAAAATAAGATTATTTAACATTTACGTATAAATTCGAATTATTGTCACTTTACTTTTGCAGTTTGATGTGGTATAATAAACCAAAAGACACAAAAAACAGATGAATTATGTGTTTTATATAACAAAATAGGTGATTAATTATGCATATTATTTATATTAATAGCGCTGAAAACGATGTTGCTAAAATAACCGGAGATGATTTTAAACATCTTCAGGTTTTACGTGTAAAAGTCGGAGATCAGATAAAAGTAAGTGATAAAAATAGTTATATATATATTGGTACGATTGAAAATATTTCAAAAAATGAAGCAGTAATTTCACTTACACAAAAAACTCAAATTGAAAAAAAGAATACTACTGTGACGCTGTTCCACGCACTTTGTAAATCAGATAAAAATGAATTTGTTGTGCAGAAAGCAACAGAGTTGGGTGCAGATAAAGTTGTTTTATTTTCATCTGAAAATTGTGTTGTCAAAGTAAATGAAAAGTCAGAAGCTAAAATCAAACGTATGAATAAAATTGCACATGAAGCATCTATGCAATGCGGACGTGAAGAACCTATGTCGGTAGAAGGTGTTTTAAACTTTAATGAAGCTGTAAAAGAATTGGCTTCAGCCGATTTACCGTTATTTTTTTATGAATTTGCTACTGATAGTTTTACTCAAAAATTAAAAAACAGCAATGTTTATGGGAATATATCTGTTATGATAGGTAGCGAAGGTGGTTTTTCTGATAAGGAAGCGGATATTGTAAAGAATATGGATGTTCCGATTTTATCTTTAGGAAAGCGTATATTGCGTACGGAAACAGCACCAATTGTTGTTTTAAGTGTTTTAATGGAGCATTGCGGAGAATTTTAATAAAATTCTAAAATAACGGAGGTTATAGGGATGAAAATACTTGTTACCGGGGCAAAAGGGTTTATAGGAAAAAATCTATGTCTTGAATTGCGACAAAAAGGGTATACCGATATTTTTGAATATGATATAAATACCCCCCCGAATCTTTTAGAAACATATGTAAAAGAGTGCGAATTTGTTTTTCATTTGGCAGGGGTTAACCGACCTCAAAATGAAGAAGAATATATGTTGGGAAATTTCGGATTTACGTCTACACTGTTGAATTTACTCGAGGGCTTTGGGAACAAGGCACCTGTTTTAATAACATCATCTATTCAGGCAGAAAGAGACAATCCATATGGGAAAAGTAAAAAATCCGGTGAGGATTTAATGTTCTCTTACGGTAAAAAAAACGGAGTTAAAGTTTTGGTATACCGTCTTGCTAATGTCTTTGGAAAATGGAGCAGGCCAAATTACAACAGTGCAGTTGCTACTTTTTGTTATAATATTGCACGGGATTTACCCATTCAGGTAAACGATTCGTCTGTTGATATGCGACTTGTATACATAGATGATATATTACATGAATTTTTAAGAGCAATAAACGATAATGAGACACGTGATGATAACACGGAATTTTGTAAAGTGCCGGAACTTTACCAGACAAAACTCGGTATCATTGTCGATTTGCTTTATTCCTTTAAGCAAATGCGTAAAACACTTGGTGTTCCTAATATGAATAATGAATTTGAAAAGAAGCTTTACAGTACATATTTAAGCTATATCCCCACGGATGATTTTTCTTACCCCTTAAAAATGAATGTGGATGACCGTGGTTCGTTTACTGAAATAATAAGAACTGAAGACAGAGGTCAATTTTCGGTAAATGTAGCTAAGCCGGGAATAACAAAGGGGAACCACTGGCATCATTCAAAAAATGAGAAATTTCTTGTTGTCAGTGGTAGAGGCGTTATACGTTTTAGGAAAGTCGACGAAAGTGAAATATATGAATATCATGTTAGCGGTGAAAATCTTGAAGTGGTGGATATTCCTACAGGATACACTCATTCAATCAAAAACGAAGGTGATACGGATTTAATAACGTTTATGTGGGCAAACGAGCCTTTTGATCCGGAAAATCCCGATACTTTTTTCTTGGAGGTTTAACCAATGAAAAAGAGAGTTATTTTCTTTACGCTAATTATTTCTTTAATAGCAACGTTGAGTTTTTCTTTGGCTGCACAGTCTTTACCGGGGGATGCAAATCTTGACCAAAAAGTAACTACAACAGATGCCCGTTATGTTTTACAAGCAGCAGTGAAAAACCGAGTGTTAACTGGTGAAGCGTTTACCAATGCAGATTTTGACAATGACGGGAATATTTCAACTACAGACGCACGAAAAACACTGGAAACAGCTCTTACATGTTCTTATATTGAAATAAAATCAATGCCTGATAAAACTACTTATTATGTTGGAGATCTGTTTATTCCGACCGGGGCAACAATAACGTATACAAATTCAGGTGTTCAACAAGAGGTGTTAGTTTCAGCCTCTTTAATTTCCGGTTTTGACAGCTCAACTCCGGGTTTAAAAACAGTAACGGTAACATATCAGGGATGTACGGCTAAGTTTAATATTAATGTTGTAGAAAAAACAACAGTGTTTAAGCTTAACGGAATTTTTAACCATAATATGGTCTTACAACGCCAAAGTACCGTTCCGGTATATGGCCTTGCATCAGACGGAATTACTGTAACAGTAGATTTTAACGGGCAAGTAAAAAGTTGTATTTCTTCCGGCGGTAAATGGCGTATTGACTTAGATTCAATGGAGGCAAATTCTGTAGGCGCACAGCTTACAGTAACAACTTCATCAGGTGAAAAAGCGCAGTATAATAATATCTTAGTGGGCGATGTTTGGCTTTGTTCTGGTCAATCAAACATGTATTGGCGGGTTCAAGATATTCCAAACAGTACTGAAAAACTGAAAATACAACGTGCTGCTTCTAACACTAATATACGCTCGTTTTGGGCAAATCAAGTTTCCGCTACAACTCCGCAAAATGATATTGAGCGGCAACTCTGGAAGATTAGTTCTTCAAGTGGTGTTCTAGACCAAAGTGCATATGCAATTTCGTTTGCGCAGGGACTGCAGGAGACTTTAGGAATTCCCATTGGTATTGCAACTCTTTGCCAAGGATCGACTTCTATTACAAGTTGGATTGAAGGCGGAAATTATTATAACGCAATGATAGCGTCTGTTATGCCGTTTAAGTTTAAAGGCGTTTTGTGGTGGCAGGGAGAAACAGACTGTCTAAAAGACGCAAATTTCGAAACAAATTATCCTAAGTATTTTACCTCTATGGTGAATTCTTGGCGCAGTGGGTTTGAAAACCCTGTGATGCCGTTTTTACAAACTCAAATTGCAAATTATGCCGTTGATAATGATACGACAAGTTTTGGTTCATGGGTTCAGATGCAGCATTTACAGCCTAGAATGATAGATGAAAATAATAAAATATATACAGTTTGTAATTTTGATAATTTTGATAGCTTATCAAACATACACCCTAATGAAAAAAAAGCAGCCGGCACACGTGCTGCAAATCTTGCCCTTGAGAAGGTATACGGGCTTGACGTTTACGGGGCTGCTCCCAGGTTTTTAAAAGCAGAAAAAACTGCAAATGGAGTTCTAGTTACTTTTACCGATGTTCATGATGGCTTAACTGCAAACACTTCTCTCGGAACGAAATTTTCAGCCTGCGGATCTAATGGTGTGTTTGTAAATGTATCTTATTCAATAGTATCAGCCAATCAAATTTTACTTAATACTAATTCAATCACAAACGTAAAGACTATCCGATATATCAGCAATTCTGCAACAGCTCCGGTTATTTTCGGCGGAGGAGTGCCGCTGTTTGGGTTTAGTTATTCGTTTTATTAATTTGTTATAAAGAGCTTTATTATACAAAAAGCCCGCGCACCGACAAACGGTGCGCGGGCTTGAATATTCGGAATGTTTAATTTTCGATACGGTTATATTTTGCCAGATTACCTTCCCCGCCAAACATGTTTTGTAGATCCCAAGCAACTTGCAGCGGGATATATGACCCTGTTTGCGAATCAGTGTTGAAAATCCCAAAACTATTACCTGTTAAAACGTGGCTTGTCATACAATATACCATCATTCCGTCAACAAAAGGAAGCTCATTTCTTGTTTGATCATACATTTGTTCCCAAAAATCGCTGTCACCACCGCCTTGAAATCCTGTTTCGGTAAATATTACACGGCGCCCGGCATCTCCCTTTTTTTCACATGTTTTATATATTGCTTTTTGTAATTTTGCCCACATGGGGGCAGTATATCCCGGCTGTACATAGGGATGCCAGGCAGCAATATTAAAATAACTATCAACATCAGTTGGCCCGTACTCGCCGCTTTGTATATAATCATAAATAAGGTTAAAACATTTTTCAAGGTTTGGGAGCGGAGCCAGTGCAGGCATAACAATAACGGCTTTAGGGTTAACTTTCTTTATTGCTCGTGCAGCCCTGTACATCATATCTACATTGATTGCCATACTTTCCTGAATTGGGAAATTCGCATTATCTTTTTTATGGAACCATAATGTTTGATTCGGTTCGTTACCTGTTTGCCAATATGTTACAAGAGGGAACTTATTTGCCATATTCTCCCACATTACTTCATAATCATTCAAGAATCGCATGTAATCAGAGCCCTCAGTAAAATCCCTTTCCGGTAAAAACATATCGCTAGGGCTTTGTTCTTGCACATCTGGAGGTAAAAACCAGGTGGAATTTACAGCTAGAATTTTTATACCGGCATCATTTAAAGCTTTAATTTGTGCTTGTCTTGCCAAAGCTTTTTCTTCAATAAAAGTAGTATTATCACTCATTACAAGATTGTTATTAAGTGCAACACGCACAACTTTTACACCCAGCATTTTTAAAAGCTCTACAGCTTCATCTGGATTAAGTTTTTCCCATTCCATATCCTGAAAATCCGCATGTATACCGTAAAGCCAGCGATCATATCTTTTTACTGAGCAAGAAGTCATAACCCCCACAGATAGACACATAATAAGTAAAAGTGATAATATTTTAATTTTCATTATTTAGTTTCCTTATTTTTTTAGTAGTATAACATATTTAACAAATATTGTCAATATTATGTAATTAAAAATAGGTATCATGATCTTTTTCTTATTTTTTTACTTGTTACTTCTGAAATTATTAGAAATAACGAAAGTAAAAAAACAGAAACGGCTGAACAAAGCGCAAATAATGCAGAAGGCGAGAGTGCAGATACACCTGATGCGGAATAGTTAACAAAAACGTCTTTACCTGCAGGAAGGGTGAAAAACATAGAAAATAAAAATGTAATTGCTGTTGAAAATGCAGTTTGCATGAGTTTTCCGTAAAAGTAAGGGCGAGTTGAAAGACCGCTTTCATATACAAATGAAAGAACTTGGCAATGAACTGAGAGCCCTGCCCAGCCTAAAAGCGCACCGGTTAAAGTTAAACCTTGAACAAGCGGAGTTCCGTTTCCCAAAGAAGAAATTCCCGTTGTCATTTCAAAAAAACCGGAAAGAATGTCTGCTGTTGTTTTTTCTGATAATACAGGAAAAATTTTTGATAAAAAAGATGCGCAGGTTCCTATAAAACCAAATGATTGTAAAAGTGCAACAATAACGGCAAAAAATATTATAAATGCACAAATTGGAACCATGCTTTTCGCTCCTCCGCCTACTGCGGAATAAAATGATTTTAAAAGGGGAGATCTTCTTTCAGAAAAAACTGCGTATGTTTTTGGAGGATGGTCATGCCTTTTCCATAAATGACCGAAAATCATCCCTGTTAATATTGCTGAAATAGCTTGAGATCCCCATAATATCCACCCTGCTTCTGAGCTTTGCCATATTCCTACGCCTACTGTTCCTAAAATAAAAAATGGACCTGCGTTATTACAAAAAGCCAGAACACGCTCAGCTTCAGATTTTGTGCATAACCCTCGTTCATAAAGAGAAACAGCTGTTTTAGCTCCTACGGGGAATCCGGATAATAATCCTAAAACAAATGCAGCAGCACAAGAACCCGAAACGTTAAATAGCGGTCTCATAATTTTCCCCAGCGGTTTTTGAGTTTTTTCACAAACGCCTGATGATATAAACATTGATGAAAAAACAAAAAACGGGAAAAGAGACGGGATAATAACATTCGTGCATAAGTCAATAGCTTTTTTTGCAGCGCTCAAGCATTCGGACGTAAAAATTAAAAGTCCAATAAAACCTATTAGTGTTATAAAAAAGGATAAATATCCTACAATTTTATTTTTCTTCAACATAAAATCCCCCTATTGATTTTATGCGATATTTATCAGTAAAAATGCCATAAAAAATTATTTTATAAAAGTGTGGACATTTTTAACAAAATATGATATACTTTAACTATATAAATGTACATTTAAAATCTCGATTGAAATTAAAGGAGGATTTATAATTGGACAAAAAGATGTTCAAAAGCATATTGCTACTGGCGATATTAAGTATACTTGTGGTGGCTTGTCTTATTCGTATAGATTTAGTTCTCACCACGGTTTCTTTTGTTGTGGGGTTGTTTACTCCTCTTTTTATCGGCATGGGAATTGCTCTTGTTCTGAGCCGTCCGTATAAATCTGTTAGGCGCTCTTTTGCCAAAATAATTAAAAAAGATGAAACATCAGGACTTGTCAAAGCTGTTTCAATAATGCTGGTATATTTATTTACTTTAGCTGTTATTGCTCTTTTACTTTTATTTATCTTACCTGAAATAATGAAGAGTATAACCGAAATAATAAATAAGTATCCTGTTTATCTTGAGGGATTTAAAGGATTTTTAGCAAACCTTGAGATACGGTTTGGTATTCAAATGTCTTTATTTGATAAGCTTGTTGAAGCCCTTGCCTCATGGTTTGATAAGCTTGCGGCCAGCGGCACAGAGGGGCTTGTTCAAACACTACTTGATGCGTTCCCTCAAATATTCAGTATTACAAAAAGCATTGCGGGTACTGTTACAAATACATTAATCGGGTTTGCTATGTCAATTTACCTGCTTGCTTCAAGAGAATTTTTAATACGAAATATTAAACGTGTGACATATGCTTTTATGCCCTCAAAAGCAGCTACACGTGCTTGTGAAATCACTTCACTTACAACCGATACATTTACAAAATATATATCAGGGCAGTTGCTCGATGCTGTAATAGTAGGAACAATTTGTTTTATAGGGCTTTCAATTTTCGGATTTCCGTATGCAGGGCTTATTAGTCTTATTGTTGCAACAACAAACATAATTCCCTTTTTTGGTCCATTTTTGGGCGCAATTCCGTCAGCCATACTTTTACTTGCAATTGATCCCAAATGGGCATTCTTCTTTGTTATATTCATTGTAATTGTACAGCAAGTTGACGGTAATATTATCGTACCTCGAATAATAGGAGACAGAACCGGAATTCCTTCATTGTTGGTAATGCTTTCAATTATTATAGCGGGGGGTATATTTGGAATTATCGGTATGCTTATAGGTGTGCCGACTGCTGCGGTTATTTATAAAGTTGTAAAGCGTTATACTACGCAAAACCTTAGAGATAAAGACCTTGATAACGCTTGTTTTGATCCATATGACAATAATCATTATGAACAGTTGCCTAAGCCTGAAAGTAAATTAAAAAAATTCTTTACACGGAGAAAATAATGATGAAAACCGTGTTAGTAACAGGAGCTGCTCGGGGAATTGGCCGTGCTACAGCAGAGGCTTTTTCAAAAGCAGGATATAATGTTGTTATAAATTATTATAAATCAAAAACAGAAGCGCTTTCACTTGCAAAAAGCTTGAAAAACGCAGTTGCTATTGAAGCAAATATTTGCGACTGCGGTGAGATTGAAATTATGTTTAATACAGCAAGAGCTATTTTCGGTGGGATTGATGTACTTGTTAATAATGCGGGAATAGCCCTGCAAAAACAAATAAATGACACAACTACAGAAGATTATGATAGCGTTTTTAATACAAATATGCGTGGGGCTTTTTTCTGTACGCAAGCGGCTTTGCCGTATATGATAAATAAAAAAAGCGGTGCCATTATAAATATATCTTCTATGTGGGCAAAAACAGGTGCGTCTTGTGAAGTTATTTATTCTGCTTCTAAGGCTGCCCTGGAAGGTTTTACAAAAGCTCTTGCAAAAGAACTAGGTCCTTCCGGAATTCGTGTAAATTCCGTTGCACCAGGATATATAGATACAGATATGAATAAAAATATTCCGCCGGAAATCGCAAAAAGCTTTGCAGATGAAACTCCTCTTTCACGTTTAGGAACACCGGTGGATGTAGCAAAAGCTGTTTTATTTTTAGCTGATGAAAATTCTTTTATTACAGGGCAAATAATCGGTGTTGACGGTGGCCTTGTTTAATTAAAACATTATAAATAACGTATAATTTAATAAAACCCTGGTAAAATGAACAAATAAACATCCTCTTCTAGTACATACAAGATACTATAAGAGGATTTACTTTTTCAAAATAATCAAGATGCTTATTAATACTAAACACCAATTAAGAAGATAACATCTTTGTGGTATTGCTTTTTCTTCTGTTTCATATGTCGGTGTTATCCTACTTGCCGGGCGACAGGCCATCTGGGTCGTCTGCCTTGACAGGCAAAAACTATCCTCTTAAGTTTTATCACTATCTCAATCGGTGCTCAGTAAAACATTACGTCTTCTGTTCGGTATTACTTCTTTTCACGGTATTATATTTAAATATATAATAAAAACTAAAATTGTTTGTTTACGAAAAAATTGTTAAGTATATTGACAATGTTTATTTTTGTTATTATAATTAATGTTAGTTAACTAACTAAATATTAAGAGGTGATATATATGTTTGGACCTCCGGGAGGTTTTGGCCCCCCGCCTATGGGTGGTGAGCATAAAAGTAACAGGCCTAAAGGTTTTAAAAATCTTATACCATATGCTGTTAAAAGTACAAAACAGATGTTTATTAGGCTGGTTTATATTTACAGACTTGTATGGGAAGCAAAACCGTATATTCTTTTAATTATGGCTTTTATGGCTGTTTTTAACGGGATACAACCGTTAATTTCTGCTTTTATTGCTAAACTTTTTTTAGATAAACTTACACTTGCTGTTACCGGGCAGCTTGTAAGTTTCTGGAGTTTGGGATGGCTTCTTATTTTACAGTTAGGTTTCCAGCTTTTTATACAGCTTATAAACTCATTTAACAATATGGTGACACGGTTGGCTGCCGAGCTTTTAACAAATAGTATTAAGCTGAAAATAATGAATAAAGCTAAAACAGTTGATCTTGCATATTTTGATTTACCTGAGTTTTATTCGAAGCTTGAGAATGCTAATCAGGAAGTCGGGCGTAGACCCATACAGGTTTTACAATCTTCGTTTTCAATTATAAGCTCTTTCATAAGCCTTATAAGCTTTATTGTTGTTTTAGGCACTGTTATTTGGTGGGCGCCACCGCTAATAATTTTAATGTCTGTACCAATGGCAATCGTGACATATAAGTACCGAAAGAAGAATTTCTCATATATGCGTCGCCGCTCTAAAGACAGACGGCAAATGGATTATTACGGAAATTTGATTGTTGATAAGGATTTAGTCAAAGAAGTAAAACTTTTTAATCTTTCCGATTTTTTTATAGAAAAATATATTAAAGTTTTTAAAGAATATTTCAAAGGCTTAAAAAAGCTTATTATTAATGAGGGCGTGTGGGGTGTAGTTTTTGCAGTATTGTCAACTGTTGTTAATGGCGGAGTTTTTCTGAAGATAGCACAAAAATGTTTTGCCGGAAATCTGACTGTCGGAGATTACAGCCTTTATTCAAATGCATTGTTTTCTATTTCAAACGGTGTGTCCTCTATTGTTGCGACCTCTGCAAGTATTTATGAAGGAACATTGTTTATTGATAATATGATCGACTTCATGTCAACTCCAACATATATTAAACCATCCTTAAAATCACCCAGATATGTGGATAAAACTAAAGAGCATATAATAGAATTTTCACATGTTTCATTCGCATATCCAGGGACACAAAAACTTGTTTTAAAAGATGTTTCATTTTCAATATCCCAAGGTGATACAGTTGTTCTTGTAGGGCTTAATGGGGCTGGTAAAACAACGCTTTTAAAACTTTTAACAAGGCTTTATGATCCGACTTCAGGTGTTATATATCTTGATGGCCATGATATAAAAGAATATGATGTAAATGAACTCTATTCAATCTTTGGTATAATTTTTCAAGATTTTGGGAAATATGCTTTCTCTGTTCATGAAAATATCTCTTTTGGAGAAAATTCACGTAGGGATGATATTGACGCTGTTAAATATGCTGCTTCACGTTCTACCGCTAATGAATTTATAGAAAAACTTAATCTTGGATATGATACTCCACTCATGCGTGTTTTTGAAGAAACCGGTCTGGAGCTTTCCATTGGACAGTGGCAGAAGATTGCTGTTGCCCGAGCGTTTTTTAGAAATAGTGAAATAGTTATTCTTGATGAACCGACAGCATCATTAGACCCTATGGCTGAGCAGGAAATATTTTCACAGTTTGATTCTTTACGCCGTGATAAAATGACTATTTTTGTTTCTCACCGGTTATCAAGTGCAACAATAGCATCTAAAATTCTTGTCCTTGAAAACGGAGAAATAGTAGAAAGCGGGACTCATAAAGAATTGATGTCCTTAGGCGGTAAATATGAAAAGCTATTTTCAACACAGGCAAAACGTTATATAATGTCTTCTGATTAATATAAAAATAAGTTTATTTAAAATGTATATGTAATAAAAAAAGTTCTTGTGTGAATGTTTTAATATCTAGCTAAATACTGATAAATAGCTTTGTTAGAGCCGGTGCCAACACTGTACAGACAACTCCGTTATAGACGGCAGGTAAAGCATATTCGTTACTCTGTTTTGTGATAACAGGCAACAGGGTATCTCCTGCTGTTGAGGCGCATAATGATATTGACGCATAAATATTCATTTTTTTAGAAACCAGAGGTACAAACACAAAACTTAATAATTCTCTTGCTAAATTAGATAAAAATGCAAGAGCTCCGGCATTGGCACCGAATGAATCGGTGATAAGTACACCTGAAACACTTGAGAAGGAAAGCCCCGATGCAACGGCAAGTGATAGTTTAATCGGATATCCGAGTATAAGGCCACATATAATTCCGCCTAAAAGAGTAGCAAAAATAGTTATTAATGGCAAAAATAAAAATGCGACCTGTGGCTTTTTAAGCCCATATTTATCCATATTGGAACCGACGGATATTCCAACGCAAATTAAAAGAACATAAAGCAAAATTTCATAATAATTTTGTATGAATAATATGGCCGCTTCGCTTAAAAAAAAGCGGCTGCATAATATTCCTGCAACCAACACTACTATACATCCGATCATTTTTGCCTCCTTGTTAAAAACCATGCAATAAAGACTGAAAACACTCCTCCTGAAACAGCAAATATAAGTGCGTCAAGCCCCAACGATGGAAAGTTTGTAAAGAAAACATCATCTGCGCCGAGAGATACTCCCATTGAGAACAAAACGGAATATAACACAATCTGTTCGGCGCGGTCATTAATGATTTTGTATTTTTTAAAATTAAATGAGTAAGATATGATTACTGATAAAGCAACAATGATAAAAAATGTCATATTCAAAAACACCAAAAATTCATATTTACATTATATAATATGTTATGGTGATACAATTGGATTTTAATTATAATAAAGATATCATATATAAAATAATAGATAACATAACTCTTTCATTGGATATTATTGTTCCGAAAGGGCTTACAGAGCCTGCTCCGTGTGTAGTTTGGTTTCACGGAGGAGGTTGGCGTGAAGGAAGTAAAGATGATATCGGAAGTATGCCATTTTTACCCGGGGAGCTTTTATCATCCGGAATTTGTATTGTTTCTGCCGAATACAGGCTTGTTGATAAAAACGGCGGTGGCTTTTCGCAAAGTGTATGCGATGCAAAAGATGCTATAGAGTTTGTTAAAACTCTATCTTATATCGATAAAAATAAAATATTTACAGGAGGCATTTCTGCCGGTGCATACTTAGCCCTTGAAACGGCAATGCTTTATAAAACTCTTAATATTTGTGGCGTTTTGTCTTTTTCGGGTATAACATTTATGCACGGTTGTGATACAGAGTTTTCAAAACTTGCTGTTTTTCCTACAACGCAAGGATTTATTGACGGGTTTTTAAATGCTTCACAAAATAAGATTGATTTTACTGTTAATCCGTCAGAACTACTGTTTACATGCGATAAATCGATTAGGTTTTTTATTGCACATGGCGATATGGATGAGTGTGTAAATGTTCAAAGCGCAGATAAATTTGTTAAACGTGCAAAAAATCTTGGTTTTGAAATTGAATATGTACGTATTAATAACTCAAATCATACGTTTTCTCCTGTAGAAAACCCCATTTCACCTCCGCTAAAGCAAATAATGAAAGCTGCAACTGAGTTTGTGAAAAAATGTTCGTAATTGCCTATTGAATTATTTAATATAATAGTGTAAAATATATTATAACTATTGCTTTTTTTATACTTTGGCATAATAGTTGAATTATGTTATTCAAAGTAATGATAATGAAATTTAGTATTAAATATCAATCATGAATTTGTTGATAAGTTTAATTTAAAAAGGGATACTTTTATTGAAACCTGCATTTAATTTTTTCAGCAAAAAGTGTCATATGACAAAAGTCGGAGACATTAATTATACATAGGGGTGTTTGGAATGAAAACAATAGGTGTTTTAACAAGTGGGGGAGACAGCCAAGGTATGAATGCAGCCATACGTGCTATCGTTCGTACAGGTCTTGACGAAGGCTTTAGAATCATGGGCATCTACGGCGGGTACAAAGGGCTTATAGACGGTAATATAAAAGAGCTCTTTGCAACTGATGTATCAGACAGGATATCACGAGGCGGAACATTTTTAAAGAGCGCAAGATGTCTTGAATTCAAAGAAGAAGCTGGAATCCTTAAAGCAGTTGAAACTTGTAAAAAGTTTGGAATAGACGGTATTGTCGTCATCGGAGGTGACGGCTCCTTCAGAGGTGCGCGAGACCTCACATTGCACGGAATCCCTTGTGTTGCAATGCCGGGAACAATTGACAATGATATAGTTTGCAGTGAGTACACTATTGGATTTGATACAGCAGTAAATATTGTTGTTGATTTAGTTGATAGATTGCGTGATACAAGCTCTTCACACAACCGTTGTTCGGTTGTTCAAATAATGGGTAAAAATGCCGGATGGGTAACTCTTGAGGGCGGAATTGCAACAGGTGCTACTTGTATTCTTGTTCCCGAAGTTGAGTTCGATTTCCAAAGAGATATTGTTGATAGAATAGAAGCCGGTAAGAAACTCGGTAAAGATTCATTTATTGTTATGGTTTCTGAAGGTGTATTCTTTAATGTTAAAACAAATAAAAATTATCAATATATAGTTGATAACGATCTTGATAATCCGACAAAAATAGCAAAAGCAATAGAAAAGGCCACCGGTGTTGAAAGCCGCGAGACAATCTTAGGCCAAGTTCAAAGAGGTGGCAGCCCCACTGCCAGAGATCGTATAGTTGCAACTGAAATGGGTAATTACTGTGTAAATCTCCTTAAAAAAGGAATAAGCAACCGTGTTGTTGTTATGAAAGATGAAAAGGTTGTTGATTATGATATTGTTGAAGGCTTAAATATGGAAAAGCCTTTTAACATCGAAAGATTGCGAATGGCAAACAGTATTAATATTTAAAACAAAGGTGGAAAAAATGTACGAGGATATAAAAAAACAACTTAACGCAGAAAAAAAAGAAGATCGCTTAGCTGCATTAAAAGAGCTCTCTGCTCTTGTAAAAAGCGGAAAAATTCCTTTCCCGGAACAGGCAAAGGATGTTAATAACCATGTTCATACTATTTATTCATTTTCTCCTTATTCTCCGTCAGCGGCTGTTTGGAACGGGTTTATGGCCGGTCTTAAGACGATAGGTATAATGGACCATGACAGTGTTTCGGGGTTGGAAGAATTTATTGAAGCTGCTGAGATAATAGGTATTGCCGCAACATGCGGTGTTGAAACACGTGTTAAAATGAATAACACTCCTCTTAACGGGAAAAAGATAAATAATCCAGACCAAATTTCTGTAGCTTATGTTGCAATGCACGGAATTCCGCATACCCAAATTAATACAATAAAAGAATTTTTCAAACCGTATAACGAAGCAAGGATTGCTCGAGATCGTAAAATGACCGAAAACATAAATTCGCTTGTAGCTTCGGTGGGCGTAACTCTTGACTTTGATAAAGATGTTCTTCCTATTTCTATGGCAAAAGAAAACGGCTCGGTAACAGAGCGTCATTTGTTATATGCACTTGCTAATAAATTGCTTGAATGTTTCGGAAAAGGTGAAGCTCTTGTATCATTTTTGGAAAATGATATGAAAATATCTTTATCATCTAAAATTAAAGAATTTTTACTTAACAAAGAAAACCCTTATTATGATTACGACCTTTTAGGTGCACTTAAAAGCGATATGGTTGAAAAGTTTTATATTGACGCAAATGATGAGTGCCCCGATGTTGCAGAATTTTTAGCTTTAGCTAAAAAAGTAGGCGCAATTTCCGCATATGCTTATCTTGGTGATGTTAAGCAATCAGTAACAGGTGATAAAAAAGCACAGAAATTTGAAGATGATTATATCGATCTTTTATTTGATACTCTTGCAAATCTCGGTTTTAATGCCGTAACCTATATGCCTTCTCGTAATGATATTGATCAACTTCGTGCTGTTCGTTCTCGTTGTGAAAAGTATGGATTATTCCAGATAAGCGGCGAAGATATTAATACCCCTCGCCAGACGTTTATATGCTTTGCCCAACGTGATGAAGAATTTTCAAATTTATACGATGCTGCATGGGCTCTTATAGGGCACGAAAAGGCTGCAACGGAAAATATTGAAAAAGCAATGTTTTCCGAAAAAACGTTGGCTGCAATGCCAAAACTGGAAGACAGGATTTCCTATTATAAAGAAATTGGTATAAAATAATTTAAATGCGGCTGCCTCAATAGCAGCTGCATTTTTATAATATATACTGATTTAAGGAGTATTCATTATGAAAACTAAAGTTATATCGGTTTGCTTATTACTTGTGTTTTTATTATCCGCCTGTACTGTTCATGATAAGCGCAAAAAGATTATTATTGCAGAAAACGGACATACATACTATACTATAAAGGCGGATATTGAAAACAATAATATACAGCTTGCGGCAGAAAAGCTGAAGACATTCATAGATGGTGTTTCGGGTTCGGATATTTCATATAACGGATCGGGTAATATAATTAATTTAATAACAGATCAAACACTGGATTCCGGAACATATTCCGTTTGTATTAGTAATGGTGAAATAAAAATAAATGCTCAAGACACGCTTAATCTTTATATGGCTGTTGATGAGTTTATTGATGATCTGCGCAGAACATCAGAAGGTTCTGCTGTTGAGCTTTATGATACATATACAATTAATAAAAAATATACACCTCTTGACAATTCATCATTGCTTCCTGAATATCGTACTCCTGATAAAGTGACACTGGAAAAAACATATTATCGCGGAAAGGACAACAGCCCGGATTGGATTTCAGAGCTCTCTATTGTTGAAATGAGAGTTGAAACGGCAACTGAAGAAGGAACTTTCGATGCGGCAAAAGCTGTCTTGGAAAGACTTTCTGAGTTGGGTATAAATGCTGTATGGTTATGCCCTATTTACGAAGGTGAGTACGGAAATAAAGGACCACAGTCTATAAATCCCAAACTAACAGGAACCTCTGATTATAAAGAAGGATGGAAAAAAGCAGCGGAGTTTGTTGAATATGCCCACAGCCTAAATATTCGTGTGTTTTTTGATGTAATTACCTGGGGTGTTTGGACAAACTCGCCCCTTATAACAGAACACCCCGACTGGTTTACCGGTATAGGTTCTTGGGGCGGTTATGACTATAATTGGGGTAACCCCGAGATGAAAGAATGGTTTATTTCCGAAGTTGTTTCTATTATAGAAAAAACCAATGCAGATGGTTTTCGTTGTGATTTGGAACCGGGACAGACGGGTTATAAAATATACGAAGAAATACGCAAGCGTATTTATGAAAAAGGTTATAAAATAGCAATATTCTCTGAAGGCACTAATTATCGTTCAAATGTTTATGATTTTGAACAAATAGGTGTTTCGGTAAATGTAGGGGAATATCTATCAAATCCACAAACTCCTTATATTAATGCGGACCCGGCGTCTGTGATTAAAAAAGGTCAGGCAATAAACAGTTATGCAGCAAATGCCAGATATAATACTTATTGTCTTTCAATGCATGATTTTACAAGTACTATTGTACATAAAAATCGCCTATTAATGGGTTTTTCCGCTATATTTATGCCAAACATTCCGTTATGGTTCTTGGGTGAAGAATACGGAACCGAAGCAACAGGAACTCTTTATTATAGTGTTAAACAGGATTTGAACTTACTTCAAAACGCAGAAAATTATGCGTTTTACAACGACATAAAGAAGTATCTTTCAATTAAATACACTTATCCTGATATTTTTTGTGAGTATTCTTTGAAATTCACTGAAAACAATGTATGCACAGTTATGGCAGAGGGCTCAGGAGATATGGGGGCATTTGCCCGATATTCTGATAAGCGTGCTGTAATGATAGTCCCTAATGCTGATAAAGAAAATGTTTTAGGAAAAATAAATGTAACACTGCCATACGATAATATGCAGATAAATACGGAAAATGTTCGTGTTATAGATCTTATGAAGGATAAGGTTGTATATGAAGGCCCGTTAAGTGATTTTAACTCTTTTACCGCTTATGTTGAATATAGCGAAATAGGTATTTATTTGGTGGAAGAAATTTAAATCTTAATGAATATGAAAAACACGGATTTTACACATTGAAAATTATTTATTTTAAGTAATTTATGGAGGTGTTGTAATGCGTCTGTTTGTTGCTGTTAATTTCACCCCTGCCGTAAAAAAAGTTTTGCTAGAAGCTATGGATTCGTTGAAAAATCAAGGTTGCCGTGCAAATTTTACACACCCTGAAAATTTACATTTGACACTGGCGTTTATAGGTGAAACATTTCGTGTTGAAGAAATACAAAAAGCACTTGATAAAGTTAACAGTATGTGTTTTGAGATGGATATAGTAGGCAGCGGACATTTCGGCAGTTTATTTTATGCGGATATAGAAAAAAACAAGGAGCTTGTTGCTCTTGTTGAGAATATACGTTGTGTATTAACAAAAATGGGTATTTTAATTGATAAAAAACCATTTTCTCCTCACATAACGCTTGCACGCGAAGTTGTATGTGCAAAGAAACCTGTTTTGTATATAGAAAGAACAAAAGTACCGGTAAAGGGTTTTTCTCTTATGAAAAGTGAACGTATAAACGGAAAGCTTATTTATACAAAAATTTATGAAAAGATTTTTATGTAA
The DNA here is from genome assembly GCA_003343705.1 of Clostridiales bacterium. GTDB lineage: Bacteria > Bacillota > Clostridia > Oscillospirales > UBA644 > QAKR01. Next base: position 23,788 of record QAKR01000007.1, read on the forward strand.
AACATTTTAGTCTATGTATTAAGAAAACATATAATAAAAAATTAGTAATGAAAATGCTTTTTTAAAATGGATAGTTATAAAAAACACAAGGCTGTTGCAAATCATGCAACAGCCTTTGATTTTATTCTTCTTCTTTGTTTTTCTTCGCGTCCTCAATAACTTTTGAAACAACGTTTGCAGGCGCATCGGCATACTTAAGAAAATCAAGTATAAAAACGCCTCTACCACGAGTCATCGAACGCAAATCAATGGCATAAGTTGCCATTTCTGCCATGGGGACTTCAGCTTCTACTTCCTGTAACCCATCACCTGTAGGTGTCATTCCGATTATTTGTCCGCGACGTTTAGTTATGTCTCCTATAATATCACCCATCATTCTGTCTGGAACATAAACAAGTAACTTCCCTATAGGTTCGAGAATTGTTGGGTTCGCATTTTTAAGCCCTTCTTTGAAAGCGATGCTTGCAGCCATTTTAAAAGACATTTCAGAACTATCAACATCATGATAGGATCCGTCAACAAGAGTTGCTTTTAAGCCTACAACGGGATATCCGGCTAATACACCATGTAAAGCGCATTCTTTCAACCCTTTTTCTACTGCCGGATGGAAGTTTTTAGGAACTGATCCTCCGAATATTTTTTCTTCAAACAAAAGATCGTCGCCGGAATATGGTTCAAATTCTATCCATACATCACCGTATTGCCCATGTCCGCCTGATTGTTTTTTATGTTTGCCTTGTTGTTTTACTTTTTTACGTATTGCTTCTCTGTAAGCAACTTTTGCTGGCTTAAGCTCTACGCTTACACCGAATTTAGTTTTGAGTTTGCTTACCAAAACGTCAAGATGAGTTTCTCCCATGCCACTTATAATTTGTTCATGAGTTTCTGCATTATTTGTATATGAATATGTAGGATCTTCTTCACTTATACGCTGGATGCCCTGAGCAATTTTTTCTTCGTCACCCTTCGAGACTGGGAAAATTGCCATGGATAGGCACGGCCGAGGATATTTTATTGGTTCAACTTCAAAGTTTGAACCTGCTGTACATAATACATCTCCTGTAGCGGTTGCAGCAAGTTTAGTAACAACCCCAATATCTCCGGCTGCAAGTTCATCAACTTCCGTTTGTTTTTTACCTTTTATAGTAAATATATGTCCGAGTTTTTCTGCTGCACCGGTTCTTTGGTTTGTAAGAGTCACCCCTGTTTTTAATGTTCCTGCTTTTATTTTCAAAAACGACATTTTACCTACAAATGGGTCAGCAATTGTTTTAAATACAAATGCTGCTGTTTGTGCATCTGACTTTGTTTCGGGAGCTGGGGTATATTGCTTAATAAATTTAAGCAATATCTGAACACCTGCCATTGTTGCACCTGAACCGCACATTACAGGGAAAATAGTTCTTTCTTTAACACCGTGGCTTAATGCACGTTTAATTTCGTCAGCAGTAAATTCTTCTTCTGCAAAGAATTTTTCCATTAATTCTTCTTCTGTTTCAGCAACCGTTTCGTCCAGGGCGTGGCGTAAATTAGCAACCTTATCTTTAAGTGAATCCGGAATAGCTATATCCGAAACATTGCCGTTTTCAATTTTCTTACCTTTCATTTCTATGAGGTCAACATATCCGATCATTTTTTCGCCGTCCATAATCGGTACGGAAATCGGGCATACGTTTTGACCGTATCTTTCTTTAATAGCATTAAAAACGTCTTCAAAATTTGCATTTTCTTCATCAATTTTTGTAATAAAGAATAAGCATGGCATTTTATTATCATCAGCAAATTTCATTGCTTTTGTCGTTCCGTAATGAATTCCGTCTTTAGCATTTACGACTATCAGCGCAGTTTCTGCTGCTCTTACTGCTTGTAAAACTTCGCCTTCAAAGTCAAAATAACCGGGGGTATCTATTATATTTATTTTATAACCATCATATTCTACCGGAGCAATAGCTGTTGAAATTGAAATCTTACGTTTAATCTCTTCAGGATCGTAATCGCAAACCGTAGTTCCGTCAGCAATATTTCCCTGCCTGTCCGTCCCTTTCGTAGAATATAACATTGCTTCCGCGAGGGTTGTCTTGCCGTCTCCGCCATGGCCGAGCAAGCAGACATTTCTGATTTTATCGGACGAGTATTGCATAACTTTTAGCTCCTTTATATATAATATCTAAGTTCATAATCTGGAAACTCATTATACAATAAAAAGTTAGAAATTGCAATACCCTTTTGGTATTTTTATTAAATATAAACAAAAATTCCTCATTATTATTGTATTGAATGCTGGCTAATTGCATGTATTATGTCTGTCTCACAAATTTGACAATATTCATAATATTCTGCTTGCTTTAAATTTAAACGGTATCGAACAAGTAGCGTGGCAAAAACAAAATATGTAGCTGTAATTACGGTCATAGATATAAGTTTAAAAATATTTAATATACAAAAAAGTGAATATATCGAACTAATCATAAAAAAAATACCGAGTAATAAAGATATCCCAATAACAAATAAGGAAATGTAATTATTATTATGCCCTTGAGCAGTTTGTTTAATTGCGGTGAGCGTTTTCATACAGAAAACAAAATTTAGTACTGATACAATTATTAGAATTATCAGACCAATAATTATTTGCATATAGATATTTTGTGCTAAGTTAAAGCTTAATTTTTTATTGATCCTCATAACACAAAATAAAATACTTGAAACGGCAGAGAGTAAGATAAACGCAAGTAGTATTATCTGTGAAACTTTAAGAATTACTATTCCGACTGTTGATATATATAATTTATTGGGTGAACAAGCTATATAAAAAACTAAAAGACCTATTACAAAAAGAAGTGTAGGAATTGTTAATAGTGAAATACCGATAATTACTATATGATTATCAATATTTATATAACTAAGTACATTAGATATATCTGTTGAAAAAGCTAAATAAAGTATGCTAAATATAGTACTGCACGATATTAAAATTAAAAACATAATATAAAGCGGTGAATGTACGGTGTTTTTAAGTATTGTACGATAGGGAGTGACATTTTGTTGGGGATAATCAAATAAGTTATTAAATTGATCCGCCCAATTCTGATAAAAAGATGTTTTATCAAAATCCTCTTCTATATTACGCATAATGAAAACTCCTTTAAGTAAATGTAAATAAATTGTATCATAAATATAACAAAAAGTCAATATGTGATTATAAACTATATAATACATTATTCTTGACTTATATATTAAAATATGATAAAATAATAACGGTGATTAAATGTTTACGCTTAAAAAGGATGTTTCGGTTGAAATAACAGAGAAAAAGTCGGTTTTTTACGCCGACGCTTTCTTCGTGCGTTCAGAGGAAGAATCTTTAGAAGCTATTGAGAAAATGCGAAAAAAGTATTCTGATGCAACACATCACGTATATGCTTATTCATTGAGGGAACAGGGGATTCGGCGTTTTTCAGATGCAGGAGAGCCTTCAGGCACAGCCGGGATGCCTGTTTTAAAAGTTATAGACTTTAATAATCTTGTTGATACCTGTGTAATTGTTACACGTTATTTCGGAGGTATCTTGCTTGGTGCGGGAGGGCTTGTTAGGGCTTATACAAAAGCAGCAGCAGAGGCGGTTGAAAAAGCAGGGAAAGCCGAAATAATTGAAGCTGTGAATTTTTCTCTGGAGTACGGATATGATTTGCATAATGTAATTCTCAGAATTCTCGAAAAATACGGAACTACACCGCAAAACCAGCAATTTACAGACAAAGTTCATGTTGAAAGTTCCTTACAAACAGATGCTTTTGAAAATGTTAAAACAGAGCTTGAAAACTTATATTATACAAATGTAAAAATAGAGATGCTTCAAACATTTATGACACGTCAAATGTAATAATTATTTCGATTATTAACTATTGATTTTTTTTGTACAATAGTGTATTATGTATATATAATTAATACGGAGTGATTTTTATGCTTGTACGTTTAGGTTTGAACTTTTTACAGGTGTATTACTGCACAAAAAATCACTAACTGATAAAACTGCGTAGGTGCGCAGTTTTTTAATTTTTAAAATGTTATACCGGTCACGGATAAATTTGCAAGTAAAAAGAAATTTTACTTTTCACTTTTACCTGATCTGTGATAAAATTAAAAAAAGGAAGGATTGCGGATAAAAGACTTTATCTTCATTGAAGTCTTTTCGCGGTAAACCCGCACCGCACGGTGCTAAACAAATGAAGGTTGCCGTTATCATGGGAAGCGACAGCGATTTCCCTATCGTAAAGGGTGCTGTCGAAATTCTTAAAAATTTCGGGGTAGAATTTGATGTTCACATTATGTCTGCCCACAGAAGCCCGCAGAAAGCGGAAGAATTTTCCAAGAACGCAAATAAAAACGGTTACGGCGTTCTGATCTGCGCAGCCGGTAAAGCTGCACATCTGGCAGGTGTAATAGCTGCCAATACTGCATTGCCGGTTATAGGCATACCAATTAAATCATCAACAATGGACGGGCTTGACAGCTTGCTGTCTACAGTACAAATGCCCAAGGGCATACCTGTTGCTACTGTCGCCATCGACGGCGCCGCAAATGCAGCGTTGCTTGCGATTCAAATGCTTGCTTTAAGTGACAATTCTTTATATGAAAAATTTGTTGCATATAAAGCTAAAATGGCGGAAGAAATTGAAGAAAAAGACATTAAAATTAAAGCGGAGGTAGCAAAACTATGAAAAAAGAATTATTGTACGAGGGCAAAGCAAAAAAAGTTTGGACAACTGAAAATCCCGAAGAACTTATTGTTGATTATAAGGACGACGCAACAGCGTTCAACGGTCTTAAAAAGGGAACTATCCAAGGTAAAGGTGTTATAAATAACCGAGTTACCAACCATCTTATGAAAATGCTTGAACAAAACGGTGTTCCTACACATTTAGTGAAAGAAATCTCTGAAAGAGAAACAATAGTTAAAAAAGTTACAATCGTTCCTCTGGAGGTAATTGTACGTAATATTGCCGCAGGGTCACTTTCAAAGAGACTTGGCCTTGAAGAAGGCACAAAGATGAAAACTACCGTTTTGGAATTTTGCTTTAAAGACGATGCTCTAGGCGACCCGATGGTAAATGAATATCATATAGCCGCAATGGAGCTTGCAACAAAAGAGGAATTAAAACTTATTTCTGACTATTCACTTAAAATTAACCAACTGTTATCTGATTATCTTAAAGACCTTAATATTGAGCTTATCGATTTTAAACTTGAATTCGGTCGCCTTTCCGACGGCACAATTGTTTTAGCTGATGAAATCAGCCCTGATACCTGCCGTTTTTGGGACAGCGTTACCCATGAAAAACTTGATAAAGATCGTTTCAGACGTGACTTAGGTAATGTTGAGGATGCATATAACGAGATAATGAAAAGACTTTTAGGAGAATAGGATGGGAAAAATTAAAGAAGCCTGCGGCGTTTTCGGGATATATGCCAGAAGCGAAAGCATAAATGTTTCGGAAGAGGCGTATCTTGCCCTGTTTGCACTTCAGCACCGTGGTCAGGAAAGCTGTGGAATAGCTGTTGCAAATAATGAAGATATTAACTCTTATCGCGATCTGGGGCTTGTCCCTGACGTTTTTAACCCTATGGTTATGAACCACCTCAGCGGTGGAAATATAGCCATAGGTCATACTCATTATGGTATAGAAAAAACAAAAGGTTCTTCACGTGAAAATGCCCAACCTCTTGTTTCCAAATATAAAAAAGGCGCAGTTGCTCTTGCATATAACGGCGCAATAGCTAATGCCGATGAGTTACATGAAGAGTTACAGCAATCAGGCGCCATATTCCAAACAAACAGCGATTGTGAGATCTTGCTTTATGTTCTTGCAAAAGAACGCCTTTCATGTCATTGTTTGGAAGATGCGGTTATGCGTCTTACAAAAAAAGTTAAAGGCGCATATTCAATGGTTGTTATGACTTCACGCAAGTTGATTGCCGTACGTGATAAAACAGGGTTTCGCCCTCTTTGTATGGGTGAGCTTGAGGACGGTAGTGTTATATTCGCTTCCGAAAGCTGTGCAATCGATACGCTGGGTGCAAAGTTTGTACGTGATATAGAGCCCGGCGAGGTCGTTGTTGTTGACGAACGACGTACGAGTAGTTATAAAAACAGTGAACAAGTAAAAAGCGGCGCATGCATATTTGAATATATTTATTTTGCAAGACCTGACAGCATAATCGACGGTGCAAGTGTACATGAGGCAAGAAAACAAGCAGGAAGATTTTTAGCTGAAGAACACCCTGTTGACGCTGATATTGTTTGTGGTGTCCCCGACAGTGGACTTGATGCCGCACTTGGCTATTCTGAACAGTCCGGCATCCCTTACGGAGTTGCATTTATAAAAAACAGATATATAGGGCGTACATTTATACAGCCGACTCAAGGCCAGAGAGAGCGTGCAGTACAGATTAAGCTTAACGCACTTAAAGCTGCAGTAGACGGTAAGCGTGTTGTCCTTATAGACGATAGTATTGTTAGAGGAACAACTATAAAAAATACAATTCGTTTACTGAAAGATTCAGGTGCAAAAGAGGTCCATTTACGTATTTCATCACCGCCATTTAAAAACCCCTGCTATTTCGGAACAGATATAGCTTCGCGTGAATTTCTTATTTCATGTAGGATGACAGAAACTGAAATATGCGAATATGTCGGTGCTGACAGTCTTGGGTATTTAGGCATTGAGAATGTTGATAAAATCGCAAAGGGTGCAAAAGTAGAATTTTGTAAGGGCTGCTTTACCGGTAAATATCCAATTGAAGTTAAAGAAGAAAAATAAAATATTAAAGCAGCATTATAATATTATTTTTTAAGGAGTTATTAATGAACGAAGCATATAAAAATGCCGGTGTTGATGTTACAGCCGGATATAAATCTGTTGAACTTATGAAAAAACACGTCAAAGCAACATTTACAGATGGTGTTTTACAGGATATAGGCGGATTTGGTGGCCTTTTTATGCCTAATCTGTCCGGGATGTCGGAGCCTGTTTTGGTAAGCGGTACCGATGGTGTCGGAACAAAGCTTAAACTTGCGTTTTTGCTTGATAAGCATGATACAGTTGGTGTAGACTGTGTTGCAATGTGTGTAAACGACGTATTATGTGCAGGTGCTAAGCCTCTTTTCTTTCTGGACTATATTGCTACAGGTAAAAATTATCCTGAAAAAATTGCGGATATAGTAAAAGGTGTTGCAGAAGGCTGTAAGCAATCAAATTGTGCTCTTATAGGCGGAGAAACTGCCGAGATGCCCGGTTTTTATCCAGAAGATGAATACGACCTTGCCGGTTTTTCAGTGGGACTTGTTGATAAAAATAAGATAATTGACGGTAGTGCAGTTAAAAAAGGTGATGCACTTATCGGTGTTGCATCCTCCGGTGTTCATTCAAACGGGTTTTCACTTGTGCGTAAACTTTTCGGGCTTAATGAAGATAACGCAAAAACTACTGTAAACACATATTCTGATGAATTGGGTAGAACAATAGGCGAAGCTCTTTTAGCGCCTACAAAAATATATGTAAAGCCTGTTTTTGAGCTTATGAAAGAAGTTAACATTCACGCAATGTCACACATAACAGGCGGAGGTTTTTACGAGAATATTCCGCGTATGCTTCCAGACGGCACATCGGCTAAAATCTCAAAGACATTTGAAATTCTGCCGATATTCAACCTAATGCAGAAAATTGGTAATATTTCCGACCGCGATATGTTTAACACTTATAATATGGGCGTTGGTCTTTGCCTTGCAGTTGATCAAGCAGACGCTGATAAAGCTGTTAAAATACTTGAAGCTAACGGCGAGAAGGCATATATTATAGGTGAAATTGTTGAAGGTAATAAAGAGGTTCTTTTATGATAAATATCGCTGTTCTTGTATCCGGCGGCGGTACTAACTTGGGTGCGCTTATAAAAGCCCAGGAAAGCGGGATCTTAAAGAGCGGAAAAATAACTCTGGTGTTATCTTCAAATACAAAAGCTTATGCCCTCCAGCGTGCTGAAAACGCTAACATAAAAAGCATTGTTTTATCCCGTGACGGGGACAGCCCTGAAATTTACGGCGATAAAATATGCGATATATTGAAAGCTGCGAAAGTTGATGTGGTTGTTCTTGCCGGATTTATGTGTATTATCGGCGGACGGCTGCTTACAGAATATAGAGACAGAATAATAAATGTTCACCCGTCTCTTATTCCTTCTTTTTGCGGAGAGGGGTTTTATGGGCTGAAAGTTCACGAAGCTGCTCTTGCTTACGGTGTTAAGGTAAGCGGTGCTACTGTTCATCTTGTAACGGATGTTGTGGACGGTGGCAGAATTCTTAAGCAAAAGGCTGTCGATGTTTTACCGACAGATACGCCTGAAATATTGCAGCAGCGTATTATGACTGAGTGCGAACAAGTTATTTTACCTCAAGCTGTGGAAGAGGTCTCGGAAGAACTCGGGAAGAATGTTATTAATAATTAGTGTAACTTAATTAATATAGTGTTTTTTATTTAAATATAAAACATGTTTTATAAAGCAAAAAGGCAGCGATTTTTTCGCTGCCTTTTATATATGGTATAAAAATAAATTTAATAAAATCTTTTAGAGAATTATCATTGCTCCCGATCCACTCTTTAATGTAAAGGAGTTTCCTATATATTCTTCGCCGCAAACAAAAGTCTTGATTTTTTTATTATTAATAGGCTTAACTGTAATATTTGCTTTTAGGCGCAGAGACGGTTCGGATGCGTTTGTAATGATGTACATTTTTCCATCTCCGACTTTTTTCTTAAAAACGCCGATTAACAGGCTTTGGTCAGATGTTATTTCAAGCTCGTTGCTGTTGTATTCGCCCACATGCTCCACATAAGCCGGAATATCACCTGCTCGGAGTGTAAAGCTATCTTCATAGCTGTATTTTTTATACTCATCTGCGTATAATATTATTTCTTCATTGACAACTTGTGCATAATCCCATAACTCTGTATATTCATGTGCATAATTACGCATCCCGTAAACTTCGCGATTATACTGTTTTTCACCGGTGTAGCCGGGGACGTCATATGTATAATACATAATTTTTCCTGCACCAAAAGCAAGGCATACATATGCTTGAAAACGTAGATCTACCATATCCGGCGCACGATTATCCATACCGGTTAAAAGTTGAATATAAACCCAATGTGAAAGGTTGTTGTCTCGGGCTGTTTTTGCTGTATAATAAACCCCTTCAAAATAATTAGGTTTTGTCTGCTTTTTTCCGTGTATAGTCATAAGCGGATAAACATCTGTGGAAATATGATCGGCATGTATAGTTTCAAGATATGTTTGAACATAATCTTCAAAATCTGATTCAGTCCCAAAAGCATAGTTCGGTAAAAGATTAATATGCATATCGTATTCGGGCAGAGCTTTTTTATAATTTACAGTACGGGCTGAAAGCTGTTGCATAACTTCAGCACCCGGTTCGTCTATAACATCGTTACCAAGAAAAACCGGACTGTTAATATATTCAGAAGTATATGATATGATCTCTTCTACGGTGAGGTTTTCAATCCTGTTTAGATTGTAGTCGTGTATATATGCTCTAACTCCGTATTTTTCAGCCCAACGGAGTTGGTCTTTAAATTTATCTTCGCCATGAACATAGTCCATAAGTATAAATTCAATTCCGTTTTCTGCAAGCATTTTAAAATCATCTTCAACTGCAAAATGTCCGTGAATTGCCATCCATGCACACATAGCAATATCATCTTTGCCCAGAGGTCCATATTTGCAAGGTTTGAAGCGAGGCTCTGCTTCGTAGTTTTGGCAAACAAACAATTTTTCAATTATTTTTTTATCGTCTATATACCAGCCGTCAAAAACAGAATTCTCTTTTTGGGGAATGTCATATGGTAAAGGTATAATTGAATGCTTTTTTACATTTATAATGTTTTCGCCAAAAGATATTGTCAAGTCTTCATTTAAAGTATTTATTTCAGGTGTAATTACACTTAATAGTGAACCGTCTTCTTCACGTAACTTTTCACAACAGATATATATAGGATAGTTTTGGCATGAAGATTTTTTGATAAATGTTATTTCAGCAATAGAGCAAGGTTCATTAAGCGGACAGTCTGCAGAATCAAGTCTGAAAAAGACAGAGTTTTTGCCTGTTTTAACTGTTCGTGATGAAGATTTGTATTCCAGAATCCTATCGTCGTAAAATAAATTGAAATTGCCGTATATGAGATTAAGTCCTCCGCTGATATTAATTGAAACTGTAAGTGTTTCCGTTGCTTCTATATTTGAAAGCGTTACGGTTGCGGTTTTTAATTGTTTATATTCAAGGCCTGATATGCTGTCTTCAAGATCTTTCATCATTTGAGTACATTCATAATCGTAAGCGTTGTTACACTTTTTATCTATTGTATTCATGGCAGCAGAAACCTTTTCAAAGCTTTCTGCTGTGTATAGATGTGCGTCTTTTGCTGCCGCAAAATATAGCTTGCGTGCTTTCTCTTGAAAAGGCTTTCCGAAGCAAAGAGTCGGTAAAAATTTATTTGTGTAATATTCGCACAAATCTTCTGTTATTTGGTCATAATCCTTTTTTGTTGCTTTTATATCGCATACAAGTTCTTTTGCTTTTTCGATCAATCCAATAAGATTTACGGTCGCCAGGTTCTTTTGTGGTTGAGTGTCTCTTGCAGCTTGATATGAATAATTTTGAATATGATCCATTACAGAAATCTTTGCCTGTAATGCTTCAGGTGATTGAAAGTATCCGTTTTTCAACCCGTCAACGAGCCCTTGTAAGGCATTTATTGCAGTTTTTCCTTGTGCATCAGTTGCAATAGTGCTGTTTTTAAGATTGTCTATCATTGTCTGTGTGGGAATAAGTGCTTCTGAAAACTGCTTCCATAGCTGAGGAGGATAATCGTTTTCACTGCCGATTGAAGAAAGAATTTTTTCAGAAAAAACTAATATCCCGCGGCTTATTGGCATTTGCATACGCCATATAGACCACGACTGTTCAAGAATATCCTCTTGTTCTGAGTATTCTTCTACGGAGAGATATTTATCAGAGTTAATAATTGCGTTTGCTGCCGGTAAAAGTTCGTTTATGTAGTGGAGATATTCTTTATTTAACTTGTTCTCATCAAGTAAAACTCGGTTTGCGAAAAAAGTATAACAACCTATCATATATGACAATCGTGCTTTTGCCTGAACCTGCTGTTGTGTAACATTACTGTCCATGTTTTATAAATCCTTTCAATTTTCTCCGTTTTTTTCATTTCACAAGTAAATTAATATACAGATTGAATCATAAGGTTACCCGAGCAAAGCTCAGTGTGCGACATATGCCGTACATAAAACACTTTATGGTTTCTGTAAACAATATGAATATTATACCATAAAAGTCTTTACATATCAATAGATTAATAAATAATAAATAGTATGCTTTATATATCAAAATAAAATAATTCAATATAAAACATACTATTTTAAAATATTAAGTATTAAGTGGTTTGCGTTACTTGTTTTTTATGAAATCTTTGTTTATTGTTTTATTAAGTAACCGGGCCATGGAATATGCTGCTGCTATACTGATAATATCTTTAATTAAGAACGGGGCAGAAGCCGTTAAAAATGCTTGCCAAACAGAATATTTTGATGAAAGCAAAATTGCAAACCATGCTATACCAAATATATGACAGGCTAAAAGTCCCAATATACCAAATGCTAAAGATATAAAGATTTTATTATACCTTGTTCCAATGCCACATAGTAAAGCCATTAAAATAAATCCTATTAAAAATCCCCCGGTTGGACCAGCGATTGCTGCAAACCCGCCTTTAAATCCTGCAAAAACAGGTAAGCCTATTGCTCCTATAAGTATATAAACAATGGTCGCTATTACTCCGTTTTTAGCACCTAAAAAATATCCTACAAGAGCAATTGCAAAGGTTTGTAATGTTACGGGAATCGGACCAATAGGGAAAGAAACCAATGAACAAATTGCTATAATCGCAGCGCACAGAGATATGAAAACTAATTTTCTTACAAAAGCAGTTCTTTTATTCATAATTTAATTTTATTTCTCCTGTCTTAATTTTTATTATTTTATTATTTGATAGCTTAACTATAAGATTAATGTTGTCATCTACATCAACAGCTGTCCCTTTTTCACCGTCTGGCAGAATAACAGTTTTACCTATGACAAAACAACGTCGCCTGTATTCTTCCACATAATTCTTATTTTCATATATTTTAAAAAATTCTGTTAAAATAGTATTTGCAAGCTGTTTTATTAATTCTTTATCCGGTGTTAAGCTGCATACGCTTCCCGCTATTTGTTTAATATCTTCGGGAAAGCCGCCCTCCGGTTCAAAAACATTTATACCTATACCTAAAACTGCGTAAAACTCTCTTCCGCAAGATACCCCTTCAGTTAAAATACCGCAAACCTTTTTGTGATTAATAAAAATGTCATTAACCCATTTTATTTCTGCTTTGGTATCAAATTGTTGTTCCAAAGCACGGCAAACTGCAACTGCAGCCATTGTTGTTATATCCGTTTCCGGTGCAGCAGCACGTAATAAAACGCTCATATAAAGCCCAGATTCAGATGGGGAATAGAAAGATCGAGCCATCCTTCCCCGGCCTTTTGTTTGCATAGCCGAAACGACGGCAGTCCTATCAGGCGCGCCGTCGTCAGCTAACTTTTTTAAATAAGTGTTTGTTGAATCAACAGTATCAAGATATATCATATTGACCAGTCATCTACAAAGAATTCACGAACTTCAGGTTCTTCTTTTTTACCGTCGCGTGTTTTAAAGAAATTAGGTGCAACCTGTGGGAAAAGAGCGTAGCTTAAAATATCCTCAGTTGAACTTACTATTCCTTTAAGTTCTTCGCGATATGCTTCAAGCTCGGGCTTAATAAGGTCTGCCGGGCGGCATGTTATAACCTCTGCATCTCCGATAGCCTTTTTACGTACTTCCGCATTAACTTCGCCTGGAAGTTTTCCGTATTCGCCGCGTAAAAGACCTTTTGATTCTTTGGTGAAAATCTTATATCTTTCACCGGAAATTACATTTAAAACAGCTTGAGAACCTACTATTTGGCTTGTAGGTGTAACAAGGGGAGGGTAACCGAAGTCTGCTCTTACCCTTGGAATTTCTTCAAGAACATCGTAATATTTATCTTCAGCTTTTGCTTGTTTAAGCTGGGAAATAAGGTTTGAAAGCATTCCGCCAGGAACCTGGTATAAAAGAGTGTTTGTATCAACTCTTAAAACCTTAGGATCAAGAATCCCTTCATCTTGCAGCTTTTGCGCAATACCTCTGAAATGAACAGCTGCTTCACTGAGCTTTTTAAGATCAAGCCCTGTGTCCAGCTCAGTCCCTTTAAGTGTTGCAACAAGCGGTTCTGTTGCAGGCTGAGAAGTGCCGTTGCCAAAAGGGGATAAGCATGTGTCTACTATGTCAACCCCGGCTTGTGCAGCCATAAGATATGTCATATCTCCTGTACCTGTTGTGTTGTGGGTGTGCAAATGAACAGGTACTTTCAGGCTTTCTTTAAGACGTTTTACAAGCGAATAGGCATCATATGGCAAAAGAAGGTTTGCCATATCTTTAATGCAAATTGTATCTGCGCCCATTTCTTGAAGTTCTATTGCCAGTTTTACGAAATAGTCTTCGTTATGAACGGGGCTCACAGTGTAGCTTATAGCCGCTTCTACAGTGCCTCCGTATTTTTTTGTATATTTTATAGCAGCTTCCATATTGCGAGAGTCGTTAAGAGCATCGAATATACGGATAATATCAATGCCGTTTTCAATAGACTTTTTACAAAACTGCTCTACGACATCATCGGCATAATGCTTGTATCCTAAAAGGTTCTGACCACGTAAGAGCATTTGAAGCTTTGTGTTGGGCATTGCTTTGCGAAGGGCTCGGAGTCTTTCCCACGGGTCTTCGTTTAAAAAACGCATACACGAATCAAAGGTAGCTCCTCCCCAACATTCAATAGACCAGTATCCGACTTCGTCAAGGATTTTACAAGCCGGAAGCATATCGGCGGTACGCATACGAGTTGCAGCTTGGGACTGATGCCCATCACGCAACACAGTATCAGTAATTTTTAATGGTTTCAAAGACATTTATAAACTCCTTTCACGCCGAAGGGAACAGTGACAATAAAACACCTGCGGCGATTGCAGAACCGATTACGCCTGCTACGTTCGGCCCCATTGCGTGCATAAGCAGGAAGTTTGACGGGTTTGCTTCTTGTCCAACTTTTTGTGAAACGCGTGCTGCCATAGGTACGGCTGACACACCGGCAGAACCTATAAGCGGATTGATTTTATTTTTAAGGAACAAATTCATGAATTTAGCTAATAATACACCGCCGGCTGTGCCAACACCGAAGGCTATAACGCCCATTGCAACAATTTCAAGTGTTTGAACTTTTAGGAAAGTTTGAGCTGTAGCCGTTGCACCGACAGATATACCCAAGAAAATTGTAACAATATTAATAAGTTCGTTTTGAACTGTTTTACTGAGCCTTTCAGTAACGCCGCTTTCACGGAACAGGTTACCTAGCATTAAACATCCGATAAGCGGAGCGGCTGCAGGAACAAGAAGTGAAACAAATATTGTGACAAGTATGGGGAAAATAATTTTTTCTTTTTTAGATACAGTGCGTAGTTGTTTCATGATAATACTACGTTCTTTTTTAGTTGTTAATGCCTTCATTATAGGAGGTTGAATAACCGGAACCAACGCCATATAACAATAAGCTGCAACAGCTATAGGCCCTAATATCTCAGGTGCAAGCTTTGATGTTACAAATATTGCTGTAGGACCGTCAGCACCTCCGATTATACCGATAGAAGCTGACTGAGGGCCTGTAAACCCAAGCAGATTTGCGCCTATATATGTTGAGAAAATACCAAGCTGAGCTGCTGCACCTAAAAGGAGACTTTTCGGATTCGCTATCAGGGGTCCGAAATCAGTCATTGCACCGACACCAAAGAATATAAGGCACGGATAGATTCCGCATTTAACTCCGAGATATAAATAGTCTACAAGTCCGGCTCCTCCTGCTCCGAAAGACGCCCAGTCGATATGTCCGCCTGCAAAATATTCTTCATGGAACATTCCGGCAAACGGAAGATTGGTTAAAAGCATACCGAATGCAATAGGTAAGAGCAAAAGAGGTTCGAACTTTTTAACTATTGCAAGATAAACAAGAACAAGGGCTATGGCTATCATTATTAAGCTTAAAGGATTTTTTGCAAAACCGAAAAAGCCTGTATCCTGTATGAATTTTACGATTGCATCCATTTAAAGCCCTCCTATGCGATAACGCAGAGAAGCGAGCCTGAATCAACTGTTGCTGACTTAGTGACAGAGATGTTTGAAATTTTACCATCGCAAGGTGCAAGGATTTCATTTTCCATTTTCATCGCTTCGAGTATCATGAGAATATCCCCGGCTTTTACGTTTTGTCCGTCTGTAACATTAACTGAAAGGATTGTTCCGGGCATGGGGCTGGTTATTTCTTTGCCGCTGCCTGATGCAACAGGCGCAGAAGGTTCAGCCTTTACGGGGTGAGCCGCAGTTGTGGCAGCAGCAGGTGCCGATTTTACTTCAGAACTTTTTACTTCGTTACTGCTTATTTCTTCAATTTCAATTTCATAAGAAGTTCCGTTTACATTTACTTTGTATTTTTTCATAATTTTCACCTTTAAACTTTCTTTATGCTTTTAATTCTTATTGCGTTTATATCTGTTCCCAGTTGTTCTGCTATTACGGCAGAAATAGCTGCAACAAATTCCTGCCGATTTGCTATAGGTTCTTGTTTAACTTCTATAATTGGTTTTGGCTGAGCTTCTTCTTTGTGTGGTGCCCTTGCTTTTATGATGGAGCTTACTGCCCAGGATAGGAATATTAAAATTATTAAGCCACAGAAAACAACTCCCATACCCATTGCACAGACAAATAACATGTTAGGGTCATTCATATATTTTATTTCACCTCTTTATTTTGTTGTTATGCGGAAAAATGTGTAAAAGACCAAACTTCCACATATATCATATTAAATATATTATATATCTTAATTGTAAATTTTTACAACAGTATTATGTGAAGTTTTTGTGCTTAATAACGAAAATGTTTTTATAAATATAAGAAATATAGTTTATTTTTATATTGCAATAATAATATTTATGTGTTATACTAATAACGATAATAACTTTATTATTTTTGAAAGGATATTAAAAATGAGTAATTTATTTGGTTATTTAAAAAAAGGTTATATATTTTCATCCATACTTTATATTATTGCCGGAATCTTCCTCATTATCTTCAGTCAAACAGTAACAAATGTTATATGGTATATTTTTGCCTCAGCCCTTATAATTTTCGGTATTATTAAAATTATTAATTATTTCACAGGCTCTGCAAGAGAAAACTTATTTAGATTTTCACTTGTTATCGGAATTATTATGATCGCTTTGGGTATATATATTTTTGCTGCAGTAGATATGTTTATAAAATTTTTACCGTTCATTTTCGGTTTTATTATATTGATTTCGGCTCTTGTAAAACTTCAGCAGTCAATTGATTTGTGTCGAAATGGTTACAAAAACTGGTGGACTATTTTTGTCTGTGCGATTATTTTAGGAGTTTTTGCAGCGCTGGTTTTGTTTAATTTAGGAGCTGCAGCAGGCCTTCCCGTAATATT
>QAKR01000002.1 GCA_003343705.1 Clostridiales bacterium
ATTATAACTTATTCTCTGTTCCAGTGAGCCTTTGTGATATTCAAGCATTTTAATATTCTGCCCGGCGTTTTCAACCTTCATATATGGGCCCACAACCCATGAAGACATAGTGTTAGGCTCTTCGTGGATAAGTCGAAAAACAGCTGATTTTTCATTTAACATTTCTTTATTATGTTTTTTATCAAAAAGAGATGTCATTAGCATTGTTCCCGGTTCGAATTCTGCACGTATAAATTCGTTTTCAAGAGAAAATTCAGCTACGGAAAATGTTCTGGGGCCTCCGATAGAAGAAGGTGTTGTATAATCTGATTTATCGTCCCTGTTTTCTTCCGCTGTAATTGTTATATAGCCCATACCCTTGGGAACTTTAACATTAACAAGAAGACGAAAATATGTATGACCCCAATAAAACTGCGGGGTATGATCAATAAGCTCACTTTCAAGCTTATTACCGTTTTCATCTTTTATTATAAGACGGGCAAGATCTATTTGCCAATCCCAGACTGTAAGCTGCAGTACAGTTTCACGTTCATGAAAAGAAGGGTTAAAAACAGTAAAAACACGCTTGTTTCCGGCTGCTTTATTTGGTACTGAAAAATTAAATTCCCCGTAACCGAAACCGTTACCGGCTCCTTCTGCATCGCTAAAAGAAATATCATCATCCGGCATTAAATCTGAGGTATCCGTATTATCGGCAATCGCCGAAAGGGCAAGGGTTTGCTCCGTTGACGCATACGCAAGAGATTCCTGAAAAATACCTCTGCCGTATTCACGGGTATCAATAACACCCGAACCCGGTAAAATATCATGAAACTGGTTGAATAACACTCGTTCCCAAGCAGAAGAAAAAGCTTTTGTGTTATAGTTATGCACACCTAAAATACTTGCAAATGCAGAATATTTTTCAGCTTCGTCAAGGGCTTGTTCACCGATCCGGTTTGCCTCTTTTAACCTTGATTGAGAGGAATAACAACCGTTAAATATAAAGTTGGCTTCTTTATCTACAACAGGAATATCTTTTAAGTTATTTTCTATGTATTCAAAATACTGTTTATATGTTCCGTAAACAAATGTCGGCATAATCGGCCAACTATTCATTTGTTTAAAACGTTGGAGGTCACGCCGTGTTGCTCCACCACCATGGTCACCCGTTCCGAAAACAGCTAAAACAGTGTTAATACCCCACTTTTTACAAAAAGACGGAACATAAAAATAATTATGAACGTCTACAACGTCATTATACCAACGTGGTTCACAGTAAGCTAAAACCGTTTTCCCCGACGGGGCTTTGTAACGATAAAAGGTTTGGTTATCTATACCGCGGCAATGATAAAGATATTTAACATCGCCATCTGCAAGTATTTCAGCAGTATTAAGGTGGTGACCGAAAGTATCAGGCATAAAACAAATATTAAAGTATGATAAAGGCAAATCAAAAAGTTTGGAAAGGTAGCTTTTAGTATAAAGCAAATGTCGGCAATGGCTTTCCCCAGAAGGCATGTTATTATCAGGCTCTACCCATTGGCAAGCCGGGATTTCCCATCGGCCTTCTTTCACACGTTTTTTAATCTCCTCAAGCATTTGAGGATTATATTTTTCAACTATTTTATAAACCGATGCCTGAGACTGCCCGAAAGTAAAATCGGGATACTCATCCATAAGGTTCAGCATTGTTTTAAAAGTAGCTAAAGTTATACTGACAGTTTCGTCAAAACGCCACTGCCAGTTCATATCTATATGTGCATGACCTATACATATAACTTTATAACTTTTTGCTGCCTCTGAAAGCGTTGAAAGCATTTTTTCGGCTTCAAGGGTCACAGCTTTTGTTATTACCGTATCTGTTTCAAATTTAGAAAAAACAAAATCAACGGTATTTTCTATAATATTATCAAAAACATTATTATTAACGGCAGAAAGCTCAAGTGCAAATTCAAGCTCAACACATATTCTGACAGCAAATTCCGTATTTGCTGTTTTTTTCATCCGATCAAGTTTAAAGAAATTAATTATCATTTGAAACCTCTCATAAAAAACGATTATGGACGATAATAAGTATAATTATATTTTAATCTAAAAATCTTCTGATAGCTTCGTTAATAGATTCTCGTGATCCGAACGCGGTCAGACGTAAAAACCCTTCTCCGTTTTTACCAAAGCCCGAACCGGGGGTTGAAACTATTTGCTTATTATAAAGCAGATAATCAAAATGCTCCCAGGATTTCTGGCCGTTTGGGCATTTAAGCCAAAGATACGGAGAGTTTTTACCGCCTACATGCCATACATTCATTTTCTTAAGCAGTTTGGAAAGCAATTTCGCATTCTCTTTATAAAAAGCTATTGTTGCTATTGCCTCTTTTTGCCCTTCGCAAGAGAAAAATGCTTCTGCTCCTCGCTGAATTATATATGAAGTACCGTTATACTTTGTTGAGCGGTTACGGTACCACATTTTATTAAGGGCTCCAAGGGCTTCGGGGATTATCGTATAACCACAGCGAGTGCCTGTAAACCCTGCGGATTTAGAAAGAGAGCAAAGTTCAATTGCACATTTTTCCGCACCCTCGACTTCATAAATTGAATGAGGCAGTTCTTTTGAAACAAAGGCTTCATATGCAGCGTCGAACAGGATAACCGCTCCGCAGTCTATTGCATAATCAACCCATTTTTTAAGCCCTTCTTTGTCGTATACGGTGCCGGTGGGGTTGTTTGGAGAACAAAGATAAATAATATCCGCTTTTACACTCTCATCAGGCATCGGAAGAAAGTTGTTTTCTTCAGTTGCATTCATATATATTATTTTTCGGCCGTCCATAACATTGCTGTCAACGTATACAGGATAAACAGGGTCAGGGATAAGAACCGTATTGTCGCTGTCAAATATATCAAGTAAAGATGCAAGGTCGTTTTTTGCGCCGTCTCCTACAAATATCTCATTTAAAGAAAGGTTTACACCACGGTTTTTATAATATCCGGCTATTGCTTCACGTAAAAATTCATATCCTTCATATGGCCCGTAACCTTTAAACGTACTTGCCTGCCCCATTTCTTCAGAAGCTTTTTTAAGAGCCGTTACAACAGCTGCAGACAAGGGACGTGTTACATCCCCTATACCTAAGGAAATAATTTCCCGTTCAGGGTTAGTCTTTTTATATTCAGAAGTCTTCTCTGCAATTTTAGCAAATAAATAACTTTCAGAAAGGTTAGAATAATTCTCGTTCAGCTTCATAATTCAATACGACCTTCAAAAGCTTTTGTAGCATCACCGTAAAGATAAACAGTATCGTCTGTGTAAGTTATTACAAGATCTCCGCCTTTTAATTTGACTGTTATTTCTTCACCTTTTTTGCAGTACCCGTTTTCAACAGCTGCAACAGCAGCAGCACATGCGCCTGTTCCACAAGCCCATGTTTCTCCACTGCCACGCTCCCAAACACGCATTTTAAGAGTATGGTCGTCTAAAACCGTAATAAACTCAGTATTTACACGTTCGGGGAAAAGGGGGCTGTTTTCGAATTCAGGCCCGATTTTTTCAATTTCAAGCCCGCCCAGGCCGTCCATAAACACTACACAATGAGGGTTGCCCATTGAAACTGCAGTTATATTATATTTTTTTCCTGCTATTTCTGCTTCACGATTTACTACTTTATCGCCGTCTAATGTTGTAGGAATTTCAGAAGGGGTTAAAACGGCCTTACCCATATCAACTTTAGCAGCAACAAGCTTGCCGTCACGGGTTGAAATATCAAGGGTTTTTATACCGCTTAATGTCTCGATTTTTATTGTAGATTTTGTAACAATACCGTTGTCGTAAAGATATTTGGCAACGCATCTTATAGCATTTCCGCACATCTTCCCTTCACTACCATCACGATTATACATTTTCATTTTAGCATCTGCAACATCCGACGGGCAGATTAAGACAACTCCGTCTCCACCGATTCCCAGATGTCTATCTGCAAGAGAAATCGATAAACCTTGAGGATTTTCGATTTTTTGTTTAAAACAATCAAAATAGATATAATCGTTACCGCAACCGTGCATTTTACAAAATTCGTAAGTCATTCTGTTATCCCTCATATTATTAATATCAACAAGTTCTATTGTTTGTTCGTTATAGCGGCTTTTTATGCTGTCTGCAATTGCATTTGCCGTATCTATGGAAGTTAAGCAAGGAACACTTCGCTCTACGGCTTTTCGTCTTATTTTAACACTGTCACGCGTTGGAATTCGGCCTTTTGCGGAAGTTGACAAAACATAGCTTATCTTTCCGCTTTCCAGTAATGTTATAATATTATCTTCTTTATCTTCATGAAGTTTTTTAACTGAAATGCTGGAAATTCCGGCACGTATTAAAACATCGTGTGTGCCTTTTGTTGAATAGATCGTAAAACCGAGGTCTGCGAATTTCTTAGCAACATCTACAGATTCTGTTTTATCATGGTCTTTTACTGTAATCAACACACCTCCCCGTTCACGGGTGGTAAGTTTATAGCCCGCAGCAATCAAGCCTTTAAAAAGAGCTTCGCCCAAACTCGGTGCAATACCGAGAACTTCACCGGTAGATTTCATTTCCGGCCCCAGGGCGTTATCAACATTGGAAAGCTTTTCAAAAGAAAATACGGGAACTTTAACAGCAATATACGGTGATGTCTTATAAAGGCCGGTGCCGTACCCCATATCGGCAATTTTTTCACCTAACATAGCACGTGTTGCCATATCAACCATCGGGACACCGGTAACCTTGCTTATATACGGGACTGTTCTTGATGAACGTGGGTTTACTTCGATAACATAAAGTTCGCCTTTATATATCAAATATTGGATATTTACAAGGCCCACTGTTTTCATTGCAACAGCAAGATTTTTTGTACATTCTATAATACGGGCAACCATTTTGTCGTCAAGATTCCAAGCCGGATAAACAGCAATACTGTCACCTGAATGAATTCCCGTACGCTCAATATGCTCCATAATCCCCGGAATAAGAATTTCTTCTCCGTCACAAATTGCATCAACTTCAAGCTCCGTACCCATAAGATATTTATCTATCAGTACAGGATTTTGAATGTTCTGAGCCAGAATTATAGCCATATATTCACGTATATCAGCTTCATTAAAGGCTATTATCATATTTTGACCGCCTAAAACATATGAGGGGCGCATCAAAACAGGATATCCGAGTTTTTCCGCTGCAACAATAGCGTCTGTTGTGTGTAAAACCGTAAAGCCTTTCGGACGGGCAATTTGTAGGTTTTCAAGAAGCTCATCAAAACGTTCTCTGTCTTCTGCCATATCAATACTGTCGGCACATGTTCCCACAATATTGATGCCATGATCGTTAAGGTAGTTGGTAAGTTTAATTGCCGTTCCTCCGCCGAATGCCACAACAACACCATATGGTTTTTCTGTTTCCAGAACGTCCATAACATCTTCATCTGTAAGCGGCTCAAAATAAAGCCTGTCAGCTGTGTCAAAGTCTGTTGAAACGGTTTCGGGATTATTATTTATGATTATAACTTCATAACCTGCTTCTTTTAGGGACCATACGCAATGAACTGACGCATAGTCGAATTCTATGCCCTGGCCTATTCTTATAGGCCCTGAACCAAGAACAACGATTTTTTTCTTGCCGTTGTCAGCCATATGCTCTAAAGCTTCATTTTCGTTATCATATGTGGCATAAAAATATGGGGTCTGGGCTTTAAACTCGGCTGCGCAGGTATCAACTGTCTTATAAACAGCATAACGGTGTTTTTCAACTTTTTGATGTGAAAACGCTTCAATAGTACTGTCTTTAAAGCCCATTTTCTTAGCTTCAAGATAAAGCTCATCGGTTAAATCTTCTTCATGCAGGCGTTTGTCCATATTTGCAAGATTTTGAAGTTTGGATAAAAACCATATATCTATTTTTGTAACTTCATTTAGCTTTTCAAGTGAAATGCCTTTTTTAATAGCTTCGTAAAGCACAAAAATACGTTCGTCTGTTGTATGTTCAAGCTCGTGTAAGAGGGCTTCTGAATTCAGGCGCGGCATACGTTTATCATTAAGCGTATCATGAGAGATTTCAGCCCCTCGAACAGCTTTCATAAGGGCATATTCAAACGTAGGGCCTATTGCCATAACTTCACCAGTGGCCTTCATTTGAGTGCCTAAGTTTCGCTTTGCATAAACAAATTTATCAAAAGGCCATTTCGGGAATTTAACAACAACATAATCAATAGCAGGCTCAAAACAAGCATATGTTGTGCCTGTTACTGCATTTTTAATCTCCGGTAATAAATAACCGATTGCTATTTTAGCCGCAACTTTTGCAATAGGATAACCTGTTGCTTTAGAAGCAAGAGCAGAAGAGCGTGAAACCCTGGGGTTTACTTCAATAACGGCATATTCAAAACTATCGGGCTTTAAAGCAAACTGGCAGTTACAACCGCCTTCGACTTTTAATGCAGTAATAATATTCAACGCTGCCGTACGTAACATTTGGTATTCTTTATCGGAAAGAGTTACTGCAGGGGCTATAACAATGCTGTCGCCTGTGTGTACACCTACCGGGTCAAAATTTTCCATGGAACAAACAGTTATAACATTACCTGCACTGTCACGGATAACTTCAAATTCAATTTCTTTCCAGCCTGAAATACACTTTTCAACAAGAATTTGGTGAATCGGAGAAAGACGCAAACCATTAACGGCAATATCGTTCATTTCCTCATCGTTTTCGCATATACCGCCGCCTGTGCCTCCCAGCGTAAAGGCAGGACGGATTATAACAGGATAACCGATTTCATTTGCAAAAGATTTTGCGGCGTCTATATCCGTAACAACTTTTGACGGGATACAGGGCTGTCCTATCTCTGCCATTGTATCTTTAAACATCTGGCGGTCTTCGGCTTTATCTATTGTTTCCGGGTTTGCACCTAAAAGCTTAACACTGTGTTCTGCCAAAAAGCCGTCTTTGGCAAGCTGCATGGAAAGGGTCAGGCCTGTCTGCCCGCCTAAGGTTGATAAAACACTGTCGGGCTTTTCTTTTATGATTATTCTTTTAAGAACTTCTATTGTAAGTGGTTCTATATATATTTTATCCGCCATCGCATTGTCGGTCATTATGGTTGCGGGGTTTGAGTTGACCAAAACAACTTCAAGACCGTCTTCTTTCAAAGCACGACAAGCCTGTGTTCCTGCATAATCAAACTCTGCCGCCTGACCTATAACAATCGGGCCGGAGCCTATAAGCAAAACCTTTTTGATATCTTTACTAAGCGGCATCTACTCAATCCTCCATGAATTTTATGAATTTATCAAACAAAAACGAAGTATCTAACGGACCGCCCGAAGCTTCTGGGTGGAACTGTACGGAGAAAATCTTTTCGCCGTCGTATTCAACACCCTCGCAGGTTCCGTCGTTAGCGTTTTGATATGACATGTGAGCACTCTCTGGCAAACTTTCTGAAACAACGGCATAACCGTGGTTTTGTGTTGAAATAAACACACGACCTGTGCTGAGTTCCCGAACAGGCTGGTTTCCGCCACGGTGCCCGTATTTTAATTTTTCGGTTTTTGCTCCGTGAGCAAGAGCAAGAAGCTGATGCCCGAGACATATACCGAAAATAGGTTTATCGGATTTACAAAGTTTCTTAAGCTCTGAAATAACAGTTTCATTATCCTCAGGGTCCCCTGGGCCGTTTGAAAGCATTACTCCGTCCGGATTATATTGTAATATTTCGTCTGCTGTTGTGCTTTCGGGAACGGTCATAACTTCACAATTGCGTTCCAGCAGATGAGTTTTTATTGATTTTTTTGCACCGAAATCCCATAGCACTACACGATATTTTTTATTTTTAGGTTGTTCTGTTTCTGTTGTTCGGACCGAAACTTTTTTTACGGGGTCTTTAATTTTAAAATTCTTCAACTCTTCAACAATCTTTTCCACATCAGGTTTTTCAGTTGTTATTTTTGCATTCATAACACCATACTCGCGAACAATACGTGTAAGTTCACGTGTATCTATCCCGCAAAGCCCGACAATATTTTTTTCTTTTAAAAGCTTGTCTATGTCGCCCTCACATCTGAAGTTAGACGGCACATCACACCACTCTCGGACTATGTACCCGTTTAAAAACAAGCCTTTACTTTCAAAATCAGGCGTTATAACACCATAGTTGCCTATCAGCGGGAATGTTTGGATTACGATTTGGCCGCAATAGCTGGGGTCTGTCAGTGTTTCGTTATACCCGGTCATTGCCGTGGTAAAAACAAGTTCTCCCATAGTGTCGCCTTGTGCGCCAAAACTTTCACCTTCAAAGACCCGTCCGTTTTGCAGGGTCAGAAATGCTTTCATCATGTTTCCTCCGTAAAATCAGTTTTCGTATGTTCTTATAATACTTTGCGCTACTTCTCGTTTTGTTAAGCGCAAATCCATAGCTTGCTTTTCTATGTAGCGGTGTGCTGCCGGCTCCGACATCTTAAGATATTCCATTAAAGCAGACTTTGCACGCTGTAAAAGACGCATTTCGTCTATTGTTGTTTTAAGTCGTGCATTTTCTTTTTTTAGGCCTTGTAATCGGCCACGGGTTGCGGTGCAAAGCCGCAGTGCCTGATAAAATAAAGACGGACTGATTGGTTTTGAAAGGACATAAATGCCGCTTTCAGCTACTTTTGATGAAATATCATCGGCAATATCAGTCTGAACTATCATCATAATACCGGCAGTTGTATTCTCTGCAAAAAATAAAGCGGTTTCCGTACCGAATTCATCTTTTAGGGGTGTATTTATTAAAATTATATCATATTCATCGTACTCCGACAGACGCTTCGCTTCGACGCCACTCTTAACCCCTACAACCCCGTCATATTCGGGAGATTTAAAAAGCGGTGTAAGTCCGTCATGACCTTTATCGGAGCCAGAAATTATTAATACTCTCATATACTTCTGAAATACTTCGATTCTTCAAATCTGTGTTTATCGTCAGACTGTAGGTATTGCATATTTTCCGTACGCTTTTCGTTTAAAAATGCGTTTATCGCAACCTCAGGAAGATATTTTTTTAAGAATTCGCTTTTTTCAGCTATTTCTATCGCTTCTGTTAAACTTGAAGGTAGAGCATCCAGGTTTTCAAGCATTGACACAGGCGACTTTGATAAAGTGTTTTCTATGGGTTCACGCAGTTTAAGCTGTTTTTCAATACCGTCTGCACCGGCATTAAGCAATAAAGTTAATGCAATATAAGGGTTGCAAGCCGGATCTGCCGAACGTATTTCCATACGCATGTTTTCAGTACGAGACAATGGTATTCTTACGAGTTGTGAACGGTTTCTTTGTGCCCATGCAACATATTTGGGGGCTTCAAAATCACCAAAGCGTGCATATGAATTTGTCAAAGGATTTAAAAACACGGTCATATCCTTTATTTTTTCCAAAACACCTTCTGTAAAACTCTTTGCCTGAGGCGTGAGTTTCTCAAATATATTTTCATCGTTTCTGTAAAGAGTTATATGCCAGTGAAAGCCGCTTCCGCTTTTATCAACAAAGGGCTTTGGCATAAATGAAGCATGGGCGCCGCTTCTGGCTGCCATTGTTTTAACAACGGATTTATAAGTTATAAAATTATCTGCGGTTGTTATCGGGGCGTCATGACGAAAATCGATTTCGTTTTGGCCAGGGCCTTGTTTATGCCTGGAGCTTTCAGGTTGAATTCCCATTTCTTCAAGTGTCAGGCATATTTCACGCCTGATATTTTCACCTTTATCAAGGGGAGCAATATCAAGATACCCTGCATTGTCAAAAGGAATTTTCGTAGGCATACCGTTTTCATCAAGATTAAAAAGATAAAATTCGCTTTTTGCGCCTATTTTGCATATATAGCCCATTTTTCTGAGCCTGTCAACAGCCTTTTGTACAAAATAGCGAAAATCGCATTCAAATCTGCGTTTGTCAGGATAGCGAATGTCACAAAAAAATCTTGCAACCCTACCATGTGTCGGACGCCACGGAAGTATCGTTAGCGTTGACGGGTCGGGATACAAGAGTAAGTCGGACTGTTCAATTTCGGGAAAACCCTTGATAAGGCTTGCATCAAACGGAATACCGCAGTCAAACACCCTCGAAAGCTCACTTGGCATCACGGCAATGTTTTTTTGCTTACCGCGAATATCACAAAACGCCAATCGAATAAATTTGACATCATTTTCCTCTACGAATTTTAAAACCTCATCTCGTGAATATTTCAACTGTTTTCCCTCCAAAAATTTATTATATATTATTATACACTAATTTATATGATATGTAAAGTAGTTAAATAAAAAATAAATATGTTTTTTTTGAAAAATCATTACTAATTATAAAATTATAGCCACCTAACTTTAAAAGTAGTTCAATTTTTTAAGAATATTTGTTATCTGACAATGCATACAACGCAAAATACTACTGTATTACAAGGAGAATAAAACAGTCAGACGAAAATAGACTAAAAAGACAGACCGACTTTAAAGTTAAGTGACTATATCTTTTATGAAATATATTTTTATTAATAACAAACAGAAGCTGTTATTCCGGGTTTTAAATTTACTTTCACAAAGCTGTAAACACGACCTGTTTCGTCAGTTTCCTTTTGTGCATTTATCATTGATCCGTCTACATACAAAAACTTAAAATCCCCATAAAAGGCCGCTTGCCATTGGATTTCTTTTCCGCCTAGGTTTTTAACTTTTGTAAAATTATTGCCCACATGTGAAACATCGGCAAAACCACCGCCCACAGGCAGATGTTTAAGGCTGCTTTTTTCCTTTTTGTTCACAAGTTGAGGAAGTGTACAAAAATCGTAATCAACACCGGCCTGAATCCCCATATACTGGTTTATCAAAACCCCTAAAAAAGAAAAGGAAACTTCAGGGTATTCTCTGCGATTAAGAGTTGGTTCACAAAGTTCCGTAAGATGTTTATAAGCTTCTTTTACAGCTCCGTATTGGTAATATATACGTGGCAAATACGATTTGCCCTCTACGTTTGAAACACCGTTTTCCAAAATATAAGTTAAAGCATTACCGGACTTTGAATTATTCGACAAAATTCCAAAATACAAAGGCAAAAAATGGCCTTCAGCCCAATAAAAATCAGCAAAAGAATCTTTTGTTATCTTTGCACCGTAAAAACGCTTTTCTTCCGAATTATACCAATCTTCAAGATACAGATTTTTTAATACCGCTGCTTTTTCACAAAAAACATTAGCTTTTTCGGTTTCTCCCTGGCATTTTAATATATTTGCATAAGCAATAAATCCCGCATATTGTGCCCCAATCATATCCGCCGCAAAATACGGGCTTTGACCGACCTCATTATAAGAGGCAATCCCACGGCAGCCGTTTTGGGGATAATACTCTAAAATTCCGTCGCCGTCCTTGTCCCATCTCGAAACATATTCAGTACAGGTAAGCTCATAAAAATTAAGCATTTCCGGATCGTTTAAATAGTCGGGATCTTTTGTCCATAAATACTCTTGCCAACAAGCCCACAACATATCAAAATTTGCAGGAAGGTTATACCAAAAATTTTTGTCGTTTGTATAGTCTACAGGGGCAGGTAGATTGTCTTTGTTTATTTCCCAAAACATACAGTAATCACGGTTTACCGAAATACTTCGTGCAAAAGCTTTAAGCATATTTTTTGTATGCAGCCCAAGTCCTAAAACCGCTGCACCGAAACGCTGATGGGAAACATCTCTGATACAAAAAGCTTCACGTTCAGGTAAGGCTGCTTCATACCAAAGCCCGACTTTATCATTTCCGTTATGTACAAATTCCATTGCCTGCTTTTTTGCCCATACAAAGCCTTGTTCCAATATTCCATTATCGCTCTCAAACTGAAGGGTTGCGGTTTGAGGGGTATTAATTTTCATATAACAAGTTCCTTTTATTTTAATTTCTTTCAACGTTTAATATCTATAATCAAATATTCTGGTAGATTTTTTTTCACTTCTCGGCAATTCGCCTATGCTTACGGCTTTAGGTACGATTGTTAAGCCTATTTGAGATTTAAAACAATCAGCAAGTATTTTTTCAAAACCTAATCTTTCTTCTCCGGTAAGAGCAGTTTCAACAAAAACCGTTACAATATCACGTCCGTTGGGGTGGTCGATAAACACTTGATATTCACTTGAAGCTCCGTCGATTTCTTTAAGAATTTTATCAACTTGCCCGGGGAAGATTATAACACCTTTCACTTTAACCATATCATCCGTACGCCC
Organism: Clostridiales bacterium; assembly: GCA_003343705.1. Taxonomy (GTDB): domain Bacteria; phylum Bacillota; class Clostridia; order Oscillospirales; family UBA644; genus QAKR01. Next base: position 12,240 of record QAKR01000002.1, read on the forward strand.
CAGGATAACATCAATTCTGGGATATTTTCTTCCACAAGGGCATTCACCGGGTATAAAACGGGTCAGGTCATGTGTACGATAACGAATAAGCGGGGCACCCTCTTTTTTAAGTGTGGTAATAACAAGTTCGCCCAGTTCACCCTCCGGCAAAACTTCTCCTGTTTTCGGATTGATAATCTCAAAATAAAGATAATCGTTAAAATAATGCATACCTGTGTTATGTTCACAGTTTATGGCAAGCCCGGGGCCGTAAACCTCGGTTAGCCCGTAAATATCAAAAAGCTCTACGCCAAGGGTTTCGGAAATACGGGTACGCATTTTCTCGCCCCATCGTTCTGATCCGATTATACCCTTTTTCAGATGTATTTTTTCCCTTAAACCATGTTTTTCAACTTCTTCTGCAAGTAAAAGCGCATACGAAGACGTTGCACAAAAAACAGTGGACTGCATATCCTCCATAAATTTAAGCTGTTTTTCAGTATTTCCCGGGCCCATAGGTATAACCATCGCCCCGAGCTTTTCCGCACCCAGTTGGAAACCTATTCCGGCTGTCCACAACCCATAACCGGTTGTTATCTGTATTCTGTCATTTACAGTAATCCCGGCAATCTCATAACAGCGTCTGAAAAGCTCTGCCCAGTCATCAACATCTTTTTGTGTATAGGGGATTATAACAGGTGTACCGGTTGTTCCTGATGAGGAATGAATTCTTACTATTTCACTTTCAGGTACAGCGGAAAGCCCCAGAGGGTATGCTTCTCTAAGATCGTTTTTTTCTGAAAACGGCAGCTTTTCAAAATCAGATTGTGATTTAATATCATCAACCTCTATGCCTTTAAGTTTCTTTGAGTAAAACCCGTCGCAAGCTTTTAAACGCCTTATTTGGTTTTTTATCTGTTCAAGCGTTTCATTATTCATTTCCATATTCAAACAACCATTCCGGCGCCCAGACAGAGCGCCTTTTTATTCAGCTCTAAAAATTTAGGTTTAAGTTTTTTTTCTAAAACACGCTCTATTAAATCAATATCAAGGTTACCGCATTTTGCAGCAGCACCTATAAGCGCAACGTTAAGAACACGCAATGTTCCGGTTTTATTTAAAATCTCTTCAGTGTCTACTATAAAGCAATTTTTTATATTATCTTTTAACCATTTTACAGCTTCTTTACCGTCGTAATCAGGGGCAGTAACCGCATATGCCGCCATGGACGAAACAACTATTGTTCCACCGTCTTTTAAATAACGGATGTTGCGAACCGCCTCACCGGGCTCAAACCCGATAATAATATCAGCACTGTGCTCCGGAATAAGAGGTGAATAAAATTCGTTTTCCTGCCCTGTTCTTACATGGCTTACAACAGAACCGCCACGTTGGGCCATACCGATTGTTTCCGCAGTTACGGCAAATTCACCGTTTTCCATTGCAGCCGAAGCTAAAATACGTGACGCCAGAACAGTTCCCTGACCTCCTACGCCGCATAAAAGTATATTTTTCATTTTTCTCCCCCTATGCATTTTTTAGGACAAACGGCATTACAAAGGACGCAACCGGTACAAAGGCTTTTTTCTATTACGGCCTTACCGTTTTTAATTGAAATTGCAGGGCAACCCAACTCTCTTACGCATTTTTTGCAACCTATGCATATATTCTCATCAACTTTGCATATTTTTTCATTTTTGACAACCGCAATACAGGGTGACTTAAATATAACTGCACGAACACCGCTCTTTTCCGAAAGGTCTTTAATAACAGATACAGAGTTTTCAAAATCAAGAGGATCTGCCTGCACAACTGTTTCAACTCCTACGGCTTTTAAAACAGCAGGTATAGAAATTGCAGCAGAAACTTCACCCATCATTGTTTTGCCTGTTCCGGGATGAGGTTGATGCCCGGTCATGGCAGTTGTAGAATTATCCAAAACAACTAAGATCATGTTTGCTTTATTATAAACAGCATTCACAACGCCGGTAATACCAGAGGCGGAAAATGTGCTGTCGCCTACAAAAGAAAAGTTTATGCTTCCGTTTTCAGCGTGGTCTATCCCCTGGGCAATCGTTATTCCCGCACCCATACAAAGGCACGTATCAACCATATCCAAAGGTGCCGCATTACCTAAAGTATAACAGCCTATATCACCGCAAAAAACAGCTTTTTTCCCTGCCATGGCTTTTTTAACAGCATAAAAAGACGCACGATGAGGGCATCCTGCACAAAGAACCGGGGGCCGAACAGGTAACGACGGCAACTGGTGCTCGGTATTATTTTTAAGAAGCGATGTCTTATATATTTTATCTATAGTTTTTTGAATTTCGTAAACAGAAAGCTCACCGGCATTTATAACAGAACCGTCACGCTTGCCGTATATTTTTTTATGCAAGCCCTTTTTACCGCATAAATATACAAGAGCATCTTCAATAACAGGGTCCAATTCTTCAAAGGTTATAACATCTTCAACCTTATTTATAAAATCGCAAGCTTGCTTTTCCGGAAACGGGAAAGGTGTTGCAACTTTAAAAACAGTAAATAAATCTTCATACCCTTTTATTGCTTCACGAACATATGCGCAGCTGTCACCGCCGCAGGCAATACCTATTTTACCATGGCCTAAAATTTCATTAAAATGATATGTAGAAAATTCATCGGCAAGGATACTTTCACGGGCTTCGATTTTCTTCTTATTATTATAGGAAAGCTTGGGGAAAATTACCCATCTGCTGTCTTTACAAAAACCATCTGCATTTTTTGGCTCAGGAAATGAAGCTACATCAATTGTTGAGCATGAATGACAGATTCTTGTTGTAGCACGTAAAATAACAGGAGCTTGATATTTTTCGGATAGTTCAAAAGCATCAGAAACCATTGAATATGCTTCTGCTGGAGATGAAGGATCAAACACAGGAATTTTTGCATACTTTCCGAAATGGCGTGTATCCTGCTCCGTTTGTGAAGAAATGGGGCCGGGATCATCTGCCACGTAAATAATCATGCCACCTTTTATACCTATATAATTAAGGCTCATAAGAGGGTCGGAAGCAACATTCAGACCCACCTGCTTCATCGTCACCATAACTCGTTTTCCGCTGTATGCAGCGCCTGCGCCAACCTCAAGAGCGGCTTTTTCATTTACAGACCATTCAACATACACATTACCGGGGTTCATTTTTGCAACGGTTTCCAGCACTTCGGTAGAAGGTGTTCCGGGGTAGCCGCACACAACACCGACACCTGCCGCCAGTGCTCCGGCAGCGACGGCCTCATTGCCCATTAATAAATCTTTCATAGCATTTCTTCCTTTTTTTCACTTTAGCATAGTATAGCATATTTTATCATTTTTTGCAATAGTAAGCCTTGAAAAAGCCTATTATATATGTTATAATATTCGCAGTGGGCAGCAAAGCTGCCAAACACGCAAAGCGTGCATTTGCGGACAACTCCGCAAAGACTGCCCTATTTCCATCGTTTATAGGAAACACTTCGTGTTTTCTATGCGGCAAGTGCCGCATACTGAGCTTTACTCAGATAAACCTATGTTATAATCAATGTATAAATAATCACAGAACAGGATGTGATATTATGATAAAAGTTGATGACGAAACAATTATAAGAACCATTGAAGAAAAAGACCTCGAAACAATGCATAATTGGAACACTGCTGATTTTTGCGGAAATTATCAACCTTTTGAATTTGAATCTAAACAATCGCTGTTAAAAAAATACAACGAGAACGGGTTTTGCTCAAATGAGCTTCAAATACTGTTGATAGAAATAAACAGTAAGCCGTCAGGGCTGGTTTACATCAAATTTATACGTGAAGGGATTGCGGATATCGGGATTGTACTTAGCGGCGATATCAGAAAAAAAGGACTTGGAACGATAATAACTTCTGCAACCGTAAATTTTTTATTTTCTAATTATAACATTTGCAGAATTCAAGCCGACACCGATATTAACAACATCCCTGCTCAAAAAGTGTTGGAAAGAGCCGGATTTGAAAAAGAAGGTATTCTTAAAAAATATCGTTATCATCACGGAAATTACAGCGATTCTGTTTTATACAGTATTATACGATAATTAAATTCATGTAAGGAGTTAAGCATGTTACAGCCTGAAGACTATAAAGAACCATCTTGCCCTTTTTGTAAAGATTTTTATAACCCTGCTCCTGATAAACAGCAAGGGAGCATTCCTGTTCCCGTTATTATACAAAAACTTGATGAATATCTTAATAAAGAAGATTATAAAGGTGCAAAAAAGCACCTGGACTATTGGATTGCCGAAGCAAAAATGCTTAACGACAGACGAGGAGAGCTTTCACTTCTAAGTGAGATGATGGGGCTTTCACGCAGACTGAATGATAAAATATCAGGGCTTGATTCAGTTCGTCGCGGCTTTGAAATAATCGAAACCGAAGGTTTGCAAAACAATGTTTCCGCTGCAACCATATGGCTAAACGGAGCAACAACGTTAAAAGCTTTCGGGCATGCTGCGGAAGGCCTTGCATATTATGAACGGACTCTGGAGCTTTATAATAAGCAAATAGAACCGAATGATGAACGTTTCGGAGGTCTTTATAATAATTATGCCCTTGCCTGTGCTGATGTGGGGCAACTGGAAAAAGCCAAAGAGTTATATGAAAAAGCTATTATAATAATGTCAAAACAAAAAAACGGTGCTCTTGAAGTTGCCATTACCTATTTAAATATGGCACAGCTTTATGAAGACACCGATGAAGAAATTGAAAACCTTTTAGAAAAAGCATATGAAAAGCTTAATGATCCCCAGCCACCACGAGACGGTTATTATGCTTTTGTTTGCCGCAAATGCGCACCTACATTTGATTATTACGGTCATTTTGCAATAAAAGAGGAGCTTAATAAAAGGGCGGATGAAATCTATGCAAGGGCTTAACCTTTTTGAATGTTTTTATAACGAGTACGGTAAAGCCATGTTTGCCGAAAACTTTCCCGGATTAAAATATGCAGCAGGGGCTGTGGGGCAAGGTTCGGAATTTATGGGCTTCGACGACGACTTATCTAAAGACCATGACTTCATGGCAGGATTTTGCATATGGCTGACCAAGGAAGACGAGCAGGAATACGGGTTTAAGCTTTCAAGAGCATACTCAAATTTACCTAAAGAGTTTTGTGGGGTGTGTCTTGAACAACAAAGCAATTATGCACAAAAAAAATTCGGGGTTTTTGAAATCGGTGATTTTTATTCAAGAATTATCGGTATAAGTGAGCCTCAAACCCTTGAAGAATGGTTTTATATCCCGGAATATGCCCTTTCCAACGCTGTGGATGGTAAAGTTTTTTTTGATAATAAAGGTGAGTTTTTAAGAATACGAAACAAGCTTAAAAATGATATGCCGAAAGATGTTAAGCTGAAAAAGCTTTCCGCACACCTGGCATATATGGCACAGTCCGGTCAATATAATTTTTCACGATGTATTTCTCATGGCGAAGAAGCCGCAGCCCAGCTTGCTCTTTTTGAATTCGTTAATCATGCCGTTTCGGTTATTTTTGCATTTAATAATGAATATGCCCCTTTTTATAAATGGAAATTTCGTGCAATGAAAAGCCTGCCCTTTTTTTCACAAACGGCAGACACTCTTGAATTTTTAATTACAACACCAAATAAAAACGAATATATTAATAAGAAAAAACATGAAATCGAAAAGCTGTGTGCAGAGATTGCTTGTGAGCTTATAAAACAAGAAGTTTCATCCTCACAAAGCGATTATCTTGAAAATCATGCATTAAGCGTAAATGATAAAATCCAAAACAGAAGCCTTCGGTCACTTCATCTTATGGAATACGGGGAATAAAAAGCTTATTAGATAATATCTGCCGTTTCTATTTTAACCACTTTTTGAAGTGAAGAAAGAGGCAATTCAATCTGATAGCCTATTTTCCCTCCGCTGCACATAATTGTATCAAATTCTTCCGCACTGTTGTGAATAACGGTGCGGAATGTTTTTTTCATACCTAGAGGTGAACATCCGCCGTGTATATACCCCGTTAAAGGCAGCAGATCTTTAGCTTTAAGCATTTCAATGTTCTTTTCCCCTACCGCAGCTGCTGCTTTTTTAAGATTAAGCTCTTCTGCAACAGGCACCATAAAAACATAGTGTGTACCGGTTTTTCCGGTTGTTACAAGTGTTTTAAAAACATGGCCGGGGTCTTGACCTAATACAGAAGCAACTTCCACACCGCTTATTGCCTCTTCCGAAGAATAAAAATGCTCCTTATATGTAATTTTCAGCGCGTCCAGCTTACGCGCCGCATTTGTTTTATCCATTATAAACACTTCTTCCGTCTTTTATTGTTGATAATATTTTAATTTTCGGTAAATCATCAGGTAAAACTGATAAAGGGTTTTTATCAAGGATTACAAAATCCGCTTTTTTACCTACTTCTATTGTCCCCTGCTTGTCTTCTTTGTGATATTGGTATGCCGGGTTTACAGTTACGGCTCTTAAAGCCGAAAACACATTAATTCCGTCGCCTAAGGTTACACCGCTTTTTGTTTTTCGGCATACTGCACACCAAACCGTAAAAAGCATATCAGGTTTTACCACAGGAGAATCCTGATGAAATGTGAAAAGTATATCTTTTTTCTCTGCGGCTGCACAAGAGCTTATACGGGAAGCTCTTTCAAAACCGAAGTTCTTAATATGAATATCCCCGAAATAGTAAACATGTGAAACGAAAAATGACGGAATCATCCCAAGATTTTTAACGTCATCCAGTTGATCATAATCAAGTAGCTGCGCATGAATCATAACAGGCCGATCAAGGAAAAATCCTTTTGCACAGTTCAAGTACTGTTGTGCGGCGGCATCTCCGTTACAATGAGCAAGAAGCTGAATATTGTTTTGAGAACAAAATCGGACTACTTCTTTAACATCATTATCGCTCATAGTACCGTTACCGTAAAAGTCAGTCCCGGCATACGGGGTTCTCATCCAAGCAGTCTTTTGTTGAGGTGAACCGTCGAGAAAAATTTTAATACCCCCGCAAAGATTTGGGAACTGCCTGTTAAACTCTTCATACGCCTGCATTTCCGCATATGCAACAACATCAAGCCAAAGTCGTTTTTCAATTATTTTATACATCGGAATAACTTCTTTAACCACCATTCCGTCCTGCACTGTTGTTATACCGTATGAGGCATACAATTCCTGAGCTTTTTCATATGCACCCAGCATTTTCTCGGCAGAAGGCTGAGGCACACGGCGGATAAGTTGCATAAAATCAGTTTCTTCATAATAGCCTCCGTCAACACCTAAAATCTTTGCGGCCGGGCTGTTAAAAACGCCCATATGTCCGGACTGATGCATAATAACAGCCGGATTATTTGGTAAAATAGAATCAAGCTCTTGTTTTATCGGCATTTTTTGTCCAGAAAAGCCGTTAACACTCACCCATTCTCCGGGTTTTATATCATTTTCGGATATATATTCCTGCACATTATGTTCAAGGTCTTTATCGTTTTCAAGGTTGATTTGTAAATAAGATGTGGCTACCTGCGAAAAATGGCTGTGAGCATCAATAAACGAAGGCATCATACAAGCACCGTCAAGATTGATTTTTTCAGCGTTTGTGTTTAGGGCCTGTTCTCCTGTTGCCGTTACAACACCGTCTTCAACCAAAACCGCACTAATACTTTCATTTTTATTCATAGGCAAAATCTCGCCGCCGTAATAAAGAGTTTTCATTATTAAAGTTAAACCTTTCTTATTATAATATGTCTTTAATATGTGAAAGACAGTTCTGTTTATTCAAAAATGATAGTTAAATTTTAACATTCCCCTATATAAATTTATTTTAGCACTTTTTACGGTATCTGTCAAGAATATGCTTGACAAGTTAAAAAAACAGGTTTATAATTAAATAATCATAATTTAAGGATTGAAACAAATTGAACAAGGATCTCACCATAGGCAAACCCCAAACGGTTTTAATAAAATATACGTTACCTCTATTTGTCAGCATAATTTTTCAACAGCTATATAATATGGCAGACAGCATTATTGTCGGTAAATTTGTAGGAGAATCTGCCCTTGCAGCTGTGGGAGCAAGTTATCCGATCACCATGATTTTTATGGCCGTGGCTGTAGGTAGCCAGGTTGGTTGTTCGGTTGTAATAAGCCGCCTTTACGGCTCAAAAGATTATCTGCAGACAAAAACTTCTATTTCAACTACAATTATATCCGGATTTGTTATTTCAACTATTTTAACTGCACTGGGAACGATTTTCAGCCCCTTATTAATAAACCTTGTAAACACTCCTGAGAATATCTTTTCAGACGCAGATTTATATTTACGTATATATACAGGCGGATTTATATTTTTATTTCTTTACAATGCAGCAACGGGTATTTTCAACAGCTTGGGCGACAGCCGCACACCTTTGATATTTCTTATCTGCTCTTCACTCAGTAACATTTTTTTGGATATTTTATTTGTTTCCGGCTTTGGTTGGGGTGTCGCAGGTGCGGCATGGGCAACATTTATTGCTCAGGGCGCAGCGTGCGTACTTTCACTTATTGTCCTCAAAAAACGTATTAAGTTTTTAAAAACAGAAAAAAAAGCTAAGCTTTTCAGCTTAAGCTCACTTAAAAGTATATCAAAAGTTGCCGTACCCAGCATTCTGCAACAAAGCTTTGTTTCTGTGGGAAATATGTTTATTCAAGTTCTTGTAAACGGCTTTGGCTCTTCGGTTATTGCAGGATATTCCGCTGCAATAAAACTTAATACATTCGGAGTTACAACATTTACAACTCTTGCAGGAGGCGTTTCTAATTTTACCGCACAGAATATGGGGGCGGTAAAACATGATCGTATAAAAAAAGGATTTGCAACCGGTCTTGTATTCGCACTGTCTGTTGCCGCTGTATTTTTCTTACTGTTTTTCTTCTTCGGAGAACAATTATTATCCCTTTTTATGGATGCTCAAAACTCACCTCTTGCAACAAAAACAGGTATTGAATTTTTAAAAATTGTTTCACCGTTTTACTTTTTCATATGCACAAAGCTGATTTGCGACGGAGTTTTACGAGGCAGCGAAAAAATGGCAGCGTTTATGATTGCCACATTTACTGACCTTGCTTTACGTGTTATTTTAGCTTTTTCACTCTCAGGGTTTATGGGAACATCCGGGATTTGGTGCTCGTGGCCGATAAGCTGGGTTATCGCAACAGGATTATCCGTAATTTTCTATGCAAAGCTGGCAAAGTCTTTTAATAAATAATATCATACTTTTATAACCATTTAAAACAATCACAGAAATGTGATTGTTTTTTTTACTGCTTTTTTATCACAATAAAAGAATTCATATTTTCAACTGAATTGTTATAAAATATTTACATTAGGCTGTTTTGTGAATTTATTTTTATTTTATTGGCTATATTTTAATATTTTAGTACTATTTTATACATATATGTTCATTTTTTTTAAAAAAAACATTGTTTGTTTTCAATTTTTAATAAAATAATAACGATAATACAAGTAAGAATATTTTAAGTAAAGGAGATCTGCTTTTAGATTAATCAAAAAATACCACCCCGTTATAATAAATAATTTTAATTCAACGCAAGCAAGTACTGTAAGAACAACAACAGTCATATGAGGGAGAAAAGACAAAAATGAAGCATATAAACATAAAAATAAAACTTTCTATTTTAGTATCTATAATGATACTCGGCATTGCAACAACAGCATATCTTTCGCTTTCACAGCTGAAATCGCAAAAAGATGAAAGTTTAAAAACTTTAGAAACAACGATTCGTACAGAATATGATAATAAAATAAAAGAACAGGTACTAAACGCCCATTCGATGCTAAATTCGGTATACAATAAATATCAAACCGAAGAGTACACTATGGCACAAGCGAAAAAAGCAGGCGCAGACATCTTACGAGATTTAACATACGGAAACGACGGATATTTTTGGGCAGATGCATATGACGGAACAAACGTTGTAATGCAAGGGACTGAAACCGAAGGCACTAATCGTATGGGGCTTACAGATGTAGACGGATTTAAAATGGTTGAAGCAATAATTTCTGTAGGCAAATCGGGGGGCGGCTATACTGATTATTATTACACCAAACCAGGTGAAACCGAGCATTCCCCCAAAAGAAGCTACAGTTTAGCATTTGAACCCTTTGAATGGGTTATCGGTACAGGTAATTATGTAGATTATATAGATCATTATATTTCTGAGCAAAGCAAAATTATGGAAGACAGTGCAAATAAAGCACTATTAGAACTTTTCATATTTCTTATTTTTATGGTTTTAATTATTTCAGCTTTTGGAATTTTCATAGCATATTCAATTATTAATCCTATAAAGAAAGTACTTAACATTACCGAAAAACTTTCCGCTGGTAACTTAGATGTTAAAGTTGATATAAAATCAAAAGATGAAATTGGACAAGTTGCTGTTTCACTGAAGTCATTAGTTTCAAGATTAAAGGTTTATATTAATTATATAAACGAAATTTCACAGTTATTAAAACAGCTAGGGCAAGGTGACCTTAATCTTCACTTTACATATAAATATGACGGTGATTTTGCCGTTATAAAAGATTCCTTAGAATCAGCATCTTCGATGTTAAACCACACACTTCTTAAATTTTCTGCGGCCACAGAACAAGTTGCCGAGGGGTCTGAACAAGTTTCTGCAGGCGCACAAGTGCTTGCTTCAGGGGCTGCAGAACAGGCAAGCAGTATTGAAGAACTTTCGGCAACGATTGTTGAAGCGTCACAACAAATCAATTATAATGCAGAAAACACACAGTTGGCACGGGATCAAGTACTTTCATCCGGAAATGAAGTTAAGAGCAGTAATGAACATATGCGTGAGATGATTATCGCAATGGACAGTATTAATTCAAAATCAGTTGAAATCAGTAAAATTGTTAAAACTATTGAAGATATTGCATTCCAAACAAATATACTGGCACTTAATGCAGCTGTTGAAGCAACCCGTGCCGGGACAGCAGGAAGAGGATTTGCAGTTGTTGCAGACGAAGTTAGAAATTTAGCAAAAAAATGTGCTGAAGCAGCAAAAACCACAACTGCACTTATTAATGAAACCGTAAAAGCTATCAACCACGGTACAAATATTGCTAATGATACAGCAGGCACGATGAAACAAGTTGCCGAAGCTTCAAACAAAACTATCGAAACAATTAATAAAATAGCTCAAGCCTCAAATGAACAAGCTACTGCCATTTCACAGTTTACTGCCAGCCTTGATCAGATTTCTTCAGTTATTCAAACAAATTCAGCCACTGCGTAAGAAGGAGCTGCGGCAAGTGAAGAGCTATTATCCCAAGCTCAAATACTTAAAGATTATATAAGCCAATTTAAATTAAAAAAAGAAAGTTCTACAGATTATTCCCAGGTTGAAATTGAAACAGAGTAGATAAAATTTTAATCGTTAGGCAAAATATTTTTACGAATAAAATTTCATAACATAATAAAAGAGAGATTTAATAAATAATTAAACCTCTCTTTTTCATATATAATTGCAAACGATACAGCCCATATAGTAGTATTTATATATATTTGGCAAAACCATATGTTATGTAGTTTCAATTTTTGTTTCAAGCTTATCGTTCCCTCCGGAGATTACAACCCTGTGATTTCCGGCTTTTGTTTTTGCTCCGATTTTCCACGTCCACGTTACAAAACCGTCACTGTCCGCTGTTTTAGCTTCAAGACCATTTGCCTTACTAGCGCCGCTTGAATAAAACACCGAAATTGTATATGTTGTTCCGGGAATGCCCTTTATTTTTAAAGATGCTGTTTTCCCGCAAGCAATCGGGGAGGTTAATGATATAAGAGTGATAGAGCTTTTATTATTAGTATTTTCGGGTTCTGGCGATTTTACGGATTCTTTAGGTGTTTCAGCCGTTTCTGACGTTTTGGGCGAATCCGGTGTTTTAGGTTTTATCTCTTCGGTTTCTTTTGCAGTATCAGCTTTTTCTTGACTGTTATTTGAATCTGAACTAATATTTTCCGAAGCGTCATTTTCTGCTTCTTTGTTTTCATCATTAATCGCTACCTCGGGTTCGGAATTTTTAATTTGTTCATCCGAGATGTTTGTTTGTTTTATAATGTTTTCAACAGAACCTTCTTTAAAATAAACTTTATAAACATCAAACCCTGATGTTAAACTATAATATGATTCCTTGTTTTTATCTGTCATCCTACAAAAAGATGCAGGTTCTTCTGCCATGCCCTTTTCAATAAGTAAACCGAAGAGCCTGTCTGCTTCTTCAGAGGTAATTTTTGCACTGCTCTGAAACAGCGAAACAGCCTTATCATAAAAATCATATTTTTTCGAATAGTCGCTGTTAAAAACTTCTTTACTTTGTGCACATCCGAAACCCGAAAACATTATAAATCCAATAAGTGTAAGCAAAATAAACCTTTTCATCTCTACTCCCCCATTTTTAATATTTTATTAACAGATGTTTTTCGACAATTTTATAATACCATATGTTACATATTATTTCAAGTACTTTTTTAATTTATTTTACATATGTATTATTTAATCATCTATTGACAATATTTATAACAAGTGGTATAATTTGATAGTCAATATCAAATTGAGGTGTAAAAATGGGCTACAATACAAAACAACGTGAAAGTATAATTTCTTTTTTTGAAAAAAATAAGAATCAAAGCTTTACTGCTTCACAAATTATAAAAAACAAATTAATAAATGTGGGTAATGCAACGGTTTTCCGTTATCTTGCAGCTTTGTCCGATGAGGGGATATTGAGAAAAACCCAAAGTAAAGACGGTTCTGAATATAGATTTGCAGAAGATTCCTGCAAAAAGCATCTACATCTTCAATGCTTATCATGCGGCCAAATAGATCACATGGATTGCTGTTTTATGGATCAAATGAATAACCATATTATAAACGATCATCATTTTAAAATAGATAATACAAAAACCGTAATTTACGGCACATGCGACAAATGCAGATTAAAGGAGAAACAAAAGTGAAAAGAATAATATACGCTATATTTTTATCGATTTTATTGTTACTGCCGGCTGCATGTGCAAAACCGAGCTCAATAGACGGTAAGGTAAAAATTGTTACAACTATCTTTCCCGCTTACGACTTTGCACGCCAAGTCGGCGGAGAAAATGCAGATGTTACAATGCTTTTACCACCGGGCTCCGAAAGCCATAATTACGAACCTACTGCAAAAGATATTATTAAAATACAAGAATGCGACCTTTTTATTTATAACGGCGGTGAAAGCGATGCTTGGGTTGAAAAAGTATTATCCTCGCTAGAAAAAAAACCGGAAAACATGAAAATGATCCATACAGTTTCTACTGTCAATGAGGAAATTACAGACGGAATGGAACATAACAACACAACAACCGGAAACGAAATAGACGAACATATTTGGACAAGCCCCAAAAACGCAATAAAGATTGTTCAGGGAATTTGTGCCAAGATCTGCATAATTGATGGGAAAAACAGCTCTGTGTACGAAAATAATGCACTTCAATATGTAGAAAAAATACAAAATATAGATCGGGAATTTGATACGTATTTTTTAAAGCAAGAAAACAGAACAATGATATTCGGGGACAGATTTCCCCTAAGATATTTTAAAGAAGAGTATGGCCTGACTTGTTATGCTGCCTTTCCAGGCTGTGCATCTGAAACAGAAGCGTCTTCAAAAACCGTGTCATTTCTTATTGATAAAGCAAAAGAAACGGGAGCAAAAAAGATATTCTATATAGAATTTTCATCCCATTCCCTTGCAGATACAATAGCCTCTGAAGCCGGCGCAACAAGTGTTTTATTTCACTCCTGCCATAATGTTACGGCAGATGAATTTAATAACGGATCTACTTATGTATCGTTAATGACGGAAAACTTGGAAAGGTTGCGCGGATAGAATGGAAATTTTCACATATGATTTTGTTTTGCGTGCGCTTACTGTAGGGCTTCTTGTTTCTGTTTGTGCAGCACTTTTAGGAGTAAGCTTAGTGCTTAAAAAATATTCAATGATAGGCGACGGGCTTTCCCATGTGGGATTTGGTGCTTTAGCTTGTGCGGCGGCGGCCAATATCGCCCCTCTTCCGGTAGCTGTGGTTGTGGTTATTATAGCGGCTTTTTTACTAATGATGCTTTCAGAAAGAGGAAAAATAAAAGGTGATGCTGCAATCGCACTTATTTCGGCAGGGGCACTTGCAGTGGGTGTTGTAATTGTTTCCTTGAGCGGCACAAATATTGATTTAAACTCTTATATGTTCGGAAGTGTTCTTTCCCTTAGTTCCGGAGATGTTTTAATGAGCGTAATCTTGTGCACGGCTGTTTTATTTTTATATGTTTTTATGTTTGCACGGATTTTCGCCGTTACATTTGATGAAAATTTTGCTCGGGCTACAGGGGTTCACACACGGGCATGCAACACACTTTTAGCTGTTTTAACAGCCGTAACGGTTGTTATGGGTATGAGATTAATGGGGGCGTTATTAATATCAAGCTTAATTATTTTCCCATCCATTTCGTCTATGCATATTTTTTCAAGTTATAAAAAAGTTGTTATTTTAAGTGTACTTCTTTCTGTTTTTTGCTTTATTTCAGGGTTTCTGATGTCTTATTATCTCGAAACACCTACCGGTGCTACAGTGGTATGTGTAAACGTCGCGTTATTTTTTATATGTTTTGTAATAGATAAAATAAAATATTTATTCTTTAAGTCGAAGAAAAAAACACAGGAAGGCTAACGCATTTCAAGCATTTTTGATGAAGAACAGGCAAAAATTCGCCAGTCAAAACCATATTGTGTTCAGATCTCTTCGGCTTAATAAATAAAATATATAAAAAAGTCCCTGTGCTACCAGAGCACAGGGACTTTCTTTACCAAAAAGGCTTATTTCATGCCGTTTTCGTAATTTTGGATCATTTTTTTAACCATCTGGCCACCAACACTGCCTACCTGCTTTGCGGTAAGATCGCCATTGTAACCCTGTTTGAGGTTAACGCCAACTTCGCCTGCAGCTTCCATCTTAAACTTGTTAAGAGCTTCACGTGCTTGCGGTACTAATCCTTTAGCCATTTTTTTTCTCTCCTTCACATTGTGTGAAATCTATTTTAATTCCCTCAGCCGGATTTCCGACTGCACTAATATTATGAGAAATTCATTGTCTATAATTCATGTATATTTTGGATGTTAAAAAAAGGCAATAAGATTTTTTTTCTTACCTATTAAATATAGATAACCGTTATAACAACAATCATTTTATATAAATAAAAAATTGGAAAAATAAATAAAATATCCTTTGTTTGGCAACAATATTTTTAAATGAGGTGTTTTATATGAAATATCTAATAAAAGAGATAAAAAACGGTTATGACGAACTTAAAAAGAATGAACAAGAAGCTGTTCGGGATAATTTTCACTTACTCCATGCAACCTATGAGTCTTTAATAGTTTCACTCAAGAAAAAAGATCTTCCGGGTGATGGAGATAATCCAAGGCTTTTTGAATATGCTGCCGGGTTATGTAAATTAACAAAAAACAAACTTGACCGGGAAGGGCTTGACAATTTTTTAGACGGGCTTGCAAAAAACATTGAACTTACCAACGATGAGATAAGCGTTATAACAGACATGTTTTTTGCTGCATTGTTTTTAAGTGTTTGCCGCAATGCTGCCCGTGAAAACGGCCGTGAACGAATTTTAAACGCTATAAAATCAATACGGTTTTTAAAAAATTATTCCAGTGAAGATTTATATGAAAAATTAAGCGGATGTGAAAAGCTGTTTTCACGAGATGAAATATATCGTAAACTTGATCGCAACTCTAAAAATCTTTATAGATATAAGCTTTCGGAAATGGCTAAAAAAGAAAAAATTTCAGAAGCGGAGCTTTTACGTACACTTTTTGAATATACAGCACAGGCAACGCATCCAAATGAAAAAAATATAGGTTTTTATCTTTTTGAAAAAAATACCGCCTCTGCATATATACCCATTACAATTATTCTGCCTTTTGTTATTGCATTTATAACAGGATTTTTAACCAGAAGTATTTGGGTCGGTGTCTTATCTCTTTTCCCTTATTGGGAAATCATTAAAACCCTTACGGAATTTTTATATTCCAAATTTATAAAACCAGAGCCTCTTTTAAGAATGGAAACAAAAAAAGGCGTTGCAAAAACACTTGTAACACAAATCACACTTATCTGCGATAAAAAAAGTGTTGATTCTGCAATTGGTAACATCGAAATTTCATATTACGCAAATAAAACGCCGAATATGCTTTTCGGAATTCTTGCAGATCTCCCTGCATCACGAGAAAACATAACTGACAATGACCTTGAGTTAGTTTTATATTTTAAAAAACGTATAATTGAGTTAAACGAAAAACATCCGAATGTTTTTTTTGCTGCGGTACGCAAACGAACCCTTGACGAAAATAATTTTTTCTCAGGACGTGAAAGAAAACGCGGTGCCGTTGAAGATTTTTTAAAAGCAACACGGGGAAAAAATCTTGATGACTTCTTACTTCTAACCGGAGATATAACCGGGGCAGAGTATTTTTGTGCCCTGGACAGTGATACCGAACCTCAACCGGATACGATACGAGAGCTTGTGGGGATTTTAGAATATCCGCTTTACAAACCTGTGGTTAATAAAGACGGTACAGCGGTTGAAAGCGGTTATGCAATTGCAGCACCGAGAATGGAGGTTTTACTTTCTTCAGCACGCGAAAACTTTTTTTCAAAAGTTATAAGCGGATTCGGCGGAGTGGAAATTTATTCAAATCCGTCATTTTCCATATATCAAGACCTCTACGGTGAAGGCATTTTCGCCGGTAAAGGCGTTATTAATATTAATTGTTTTTTACGTGTTTTAAATGGCGCATTACCTAGCAACACCGTTCTGAGCCATGATATATTAGAAGGTTCGCTTTTAAGAACCGCTTATGCTTCCGATGTTGTTTTTGCTGATAATACACCTAAAAATCTATTATCATTTTGTTCACGTGATCATAGATGGATACGCGGAGATATTCAAAACCTTATATTTATGAAAAAGCCTTTTTCCGCTCTTTCGCAATATAAGCTTTTTGATAATGCACGTCGTGTTATAACCCCGCCTATTTTATTGTTTTTATTTTTACTCTCCCCTGTTTTAAGTTATAATCTCTGTGTACTTGCACTTATTACTCTTTTTTTACCTGCTGTTCTTTCTATTATAAACTCTATAATTGACGGCAGCCTGTTCAGAGGAGTTTTCTTCAGAACAAAAACATTTTCTTCATTGTTTTATGATGTATCACAACCTCTTTTTAATATTCTTTTTCTGCCTTTTATCTCATGGGTACGAATTAATGCAACTATAAAAGCTGTTTTCAGGCTTATCACTAAAAGAAACTTACTTGAATGGACAACAGCAGCACAAAGTGATAAAAAAATCAAAGGTAAATTTTTGGAATATTTATTTAAAATGCCGGCTCAATTTATAGGCTTGATTTTTATTTTCGCACCGCCCATGTTATGGTTTACCCTTATTTGGATTGCAGCTATACCAATAGCATACTTTTCCGCACGCCCTGAAAAGAAAAAACACACTGACTTTGATATTTTACCCTATGCAAGGGATATGTGGAAATATTTTGCCGATTTACAAAACGAATCAAACAATTTTCTGCCTCCTGATAATTTCCAACAAATCCCGTTAGGAGTAGCTGCACGGCGCACTTCTCCTACAAATATCGGGCTTTCTCTTTTATGTGCCCTGGGGGCATACGACCTAAGCATTATTGACGAAAACACACTTCTCACTTTTATTGAAAATTCAATAAATACAATTGAACGTATGGAAAAATGGAAAGGGCATTTATATAACTGGTATGACACTTCAAATTTAAAACCCCTTAATCCTCGTTATGTTTCAAGCGTCGATAACGGGAATTATGCAGCGTTTTTATACACATTGAAAAACGGGCTTTATGAAATAGATTCAAGGCGTGCACAAAACTTAGCTGCCCGTATAAAACGTTTGTTAGACAACACTGATTTTTCTCTTCTTTACGATAAAAAGAAAAACCTTTTTCATATAGGTTATGATGTTGAGAAAAATGAATATTCAACAAGCTATTACGACTTATTTGCATCTGAAGCAAAATTGCTTTCATATTATGCGATAGCCAAAAGGCAAATCCCTAAAAAAAATTGGCAGACGCTTTCAAGATTCCCGTTTCGGAAAAACGGTCGTCTTGGTATAAAATCATGGACAGGCACAATGTTTGAATACTTTATGCCCAATATACTTTTACCTGCAATAGACGGATCTCTTTGCGATGAGTCTTTGCGATTTGCCCTTGCAGAGCAAATCAAAGCCGGAAAAGACGGATTATGGGGCATTTCGGAAAGCGGTTTTTATTCATTTGACAGCGGCCTTGCTTATCAATACCGTGCCTTCGGGGCACCTGTGCTGGCACTTAAAAAAGCTGCGTTTAACAACGTTGTTTTATCTCCTTATTCAACTTGGCTTACTCTTCCCCTTTTTCCCGAAAAAGCCATACCAAACCTTAATAAGCTTGAGGCTGCCGGATTATATGGTAAATATGGGTTTTATGAAGCTTTAGACTTTTCCGTATCGCCCCCTGCAACTGTCTGCAGTTTTATGGTTCATCACATTGGGATGTCTTTTCTTTCTGCTGTAAACTATGCAAAAAACAATATAATGCAAAAACGTTTTATGTCAAATGAAATGTGTGCTTTTTCAGGCCTCTTGGAAGAAAAACTTATACCTGTTGTTGTAAACTATAAACCAATAACAGTGGGTAAACACCGTAAAGAACGATACTTTTCAAAGGGAGATGAATACCATGATATTCGCCCGGATTTCCCAAATGCATTAACGCTTTCCAACGGAGCATTAACCGCAACGTATTGCGACAGCGGGATTTCCACACTGTCTTTTAACGGAAAAGATGTTATCCGTGAACGTGATATATCAAATCCAAAAGGGATGTTTGCTGTTTGCCGGATAGGAAACAAAATACTTCCGCTGACATATTCCCCTTCAGGCGATACCGAAACATCATATCGTGTCTTTTTTGATGAAGGAGAGGTTTTATACTATTCACGTAAAAAAGATGCCGAAGCTCGTCTGTCATCAACTGTTGCGCCTGATGAAAATTGCCAGATATGGGATCTGTCCATTAAAAACAATTCTCAAAAAATACGAGATACTTCTGTTATCTTTTATACTGAACCTGTTTTGGCAAACGGGATCTCAGAACAAGCTCACCCGGCTTTTTCAGCGTTGTTTATAGAAAGCCTTTTTGAAAACAACACACTGTATTATCATCGCCGCCCAAGAGAAAGCAGCAGTGAAAGCCTTTGGCTTGCAATAAAAAGCACAGAGCCCTTTGAGTTTGAAACAACACGTTTTTCTGTCCTTGAAAAAGGAGGAGAAAAAACACTTGAATACGCGTTTTCTAAAAGATTTTCATCAGACCCTAGGGGGCCTGTAGATCCCTGTGCCGCAATAAAATTCACAATGCAAATACATCCCAAGGAAATAGCGGAAAGAACTATCTTTTTAGCAGTCGGGAAAACACGCCAGGAGGTTGATAAAGCTCTTGAAAACACAATGATAAAAGACTCTGAAGCATTACGGGCAGAGCTTACGGCTTCAACTTATGCCAGATATGATAATAATAAAATTAAAAAAGAAGATGTTTATATTTTTAATCTGGTACGGTCTGCCATGCTTAAAAACGAAAACAATTTATACCGCCCCAAAGAATACCGCAATCTTTCCGGGATTGAAAATTTATGGAAGTACGGTGTTTCGGGTAATTTCCCCATAATGCTTGTTAAAGTTGACGAAACATGCGTTGAAAACAGTGAAGGGTTCATGAAATCATTTTATCTCATGAAACGATATAAAATCAATTGTGAAGCTGTTTTTTGTTTTTCTGAAAATGTGGGTTATGACAGGCCGATTTACAATAAATTACGTGAATATGTTTTACAAACAGGGCTTGAACCTTTTTACGAAAAAAGAAACGGTATTTTCTTAGTTAATATTGCAAGCTTTGCAGACTTTTCACTTTTTGCTTCCGTTTCACGTTTTTATGCAGATCTTTCAAAAGGCTGGAATGTCAAACATCCGAGAAGAAGTTTTGAAAAGCCGGGAGAATTAATTATATCAAAAGGCACACCTGTACAATATCTTTACAAAACAGGTGTGGGTGGGTTTACTCAAAAAGGATTTGCGGTTGACGATAAAATACTTTTCCCCAACAGACCTCCATGGACTCATATTCTTTGTAATCCCACTTTCGGAACCGTTGTATCAGAAAGTTCTCTGGGGTTCACTTACGCATTCAATTCGCAAAAAAACCCACTCACCCCTTGGGAAAATGATATTATAAACGATAATACAGGCGAAAAGCTAACCCTGACACTTGGTAAAAACACTTTTGACATTCTCAGTGGCGCAACTGCTGTTTTTGAAAAAGGTTTTGTATTGTACGAATCTGTCTGTAATAATGTAAATGTAAAAGTTAAAGTTTTTGTACCCAATAAACTTAATGTTAAAATCATTGAATTGGCAATTGAAAACAACAGTGATGAAACAGCTTCTGTTCTTTACTCCCCTAAAATTGTAATGGGAAGAGGGCTGGGAACTGTTAACAAAACCATAGGCGGAAATGCAATTTATTATACAAACCCATTAAATGCTGAGTTTGCAAGCACTGTATGTGTGCTTTTCGGTAACCGTGTAAGGGTAACATCAAGGGGGCTTGTTCATTACTGTGATAAAACATCCCAAAGTTCTTGCCGTTTTGTTTTAGGTTGTGAAGGCTCGCAAAAACGTGCTCACGCACTAATGAAAACATTTGAAAACACAAGCAGATTTGAACAGGAATCTGAAAAAGTCAAAAAACTTTATCAAAATCAAAACGGTATTATAATTAAAACAGCAAATCAAGAATTAAATTTATTTTTCAATAATTTCTTATCATATCAAATAAGAAATTCCCGATTACTTTCACGTACTGCATTCTATCAAAGCGGCGGTGGCTATGGTTTTCGTGACCAGCTCCAGGATGCGGCTTCTCTTGTCAGTGTTGATGCAAAGCCTCTCAAACATCAAATCATTCAAGCTTGCCGCCATCAGTTTTCACAGGGAGATGCTATGCATTGGTGGCACGATGGGTTTGGCAAACGTGCAGACGAAGGTGTTCGCAGCCGCTCTTCAGATGATTTCTTATGGCTTGTATTTGCTGTATGTGAATATGTTGAAAAAACAGAAGATATTAATTTTTTACGCCGTTCACTGTCATATCTGGAAGCACCAGAGCTTGAACCTCACGAAGATGAAAAACTCATACCGGCTGTTGTGAGCCCTTTAAAAGAAAGTATATATATGCACTGTGTCCGTGCATTGGAACGAGGTTATAAAACAGGAAATCACGGGCTTATACTTTTCGGTAAGGGCGACTGGAACGACGGAATGAACCGTGTAGACGGCGAAAGCGTTTGGACAACAATGTTTTATATTTTGTTATCTGAGCGTTTTGCAAAAACAGCATATGCTTTTGGTGATGAAGAATTTTCAAAGGCTTGTCTGAAAAAAGCCGCCGCACTGCGTGAAGCCACCGAAAAAACATGTTTTGAAGAAAACAGATATATCCGTGCGTTTTTCAGTGATGGCAGAAAGCTTGGCAGCCCGCAAAATGACGAGTGCCGTGCAGATATTTTGCCCCAGGCTTTTGCTTCAATATGCGGTGGTTTTGATAAAGCTCGGGTAATGACTGCCCTTACAACAGCGGAAAAAATGCTTGTAGACCGTGAAAACAGGCTTGTTAAGCTGTTTACCCCACCTTTAACAAACCTTGATGCAGGATATGTCACAGGTTATATTGCCGGTGTAAGAGAAAACGGAGGCCAATATACCCATGCAGCCGTATGGCTTGCGCTTGGTTTTTTTGAAAATGACCAATACGAGAAAGCTTTTGAAATTCTTGATTTATTAAACCCCGTAACTCATTGTAAAACACTTTCTGATGTTCAAAAATACCGTGTTGAACCATACGTTATGAGCGCTGATGTTTATTCAAATCCAGCTCATCCGGGTATGGGAGGTTGGAGCTGGTATACAGGCGCAGCAGGTTGGTATTATAAGGTTGTAACAGAAAAACTACTGGGCATAAAAAAACGAGGAAACAAACTATATCTGGATCCCAAACTCCCCGAAAGCCTGGACGGATTTTCAGCAGAAATTCATATATCGGGCACAAAAATCAATTTAACTGTTAAAAAAAGCTCCGTATCCGAACTTAGAGTGGACGGTGAGCGTGCAGATTATATTTTACTTGATAAACAAACTCATAAGGTTAATTATTTGTCGGAATATTTATTGTCTTAAATGTAAAAATCTTACAATCTGCTTGACATTTCACCTTGAAAATGGTAATATATTATATATTATTACGCTTGGAGGACAGGCTATGGGAGAAACAGTAAAACAAATCGGATTTGAAGGTCTTGGAATAAAACCCTTCAATGTTAACAACGTTGCATTTACAATCGGAGACAATTTCGCAGTTTACTGGTATGCAATAATAATCACACTGGGCATGATCCTTGCAGTTATATTCGCTATGAAGTTTGCGAATAAAGTCGGAGTCACAGCAGACGATATCGTTGACTGCGCACTTTGGGGCACCCCTTTTGCACTAATCGGAGCAAGGCTTTATTATATCATTTTCAGCCTTGACGAGTTTATCGGAAACAGCTTCACCGAAACAATTAAAAATATGGTAGATATCCGCACGGGCGGGCTTGCCATATACGGCGGTATAATTTTTGGTTTTTTAACGGCACTTATAGTTTGTAAAATCAAAAAGATTAAAGCCCTTGCAATATTCGATGTTGCAGCTCTCGGATTTCTTATAGGTCAGGCAGTAGGTCGCTGGGGCAACTTTGTCAACGGCGAAGCTTATGGCGAACTTTGCAACCTGCCTTGGGGAATGACTATAAACGGTGCAGGCCCCTACCATCCCACATTCCTTTATGAATCACTTTGGAATATTCTGGGCTTTGTACTTTTACTCTTGTTTACACTTAAACTTCGTAAGCACAGAGGCGAAACATTCTTTGGATATATGATTTGGTACGGCATAGGCAGAGCTTTAATAGAAGGCTTACGCACAGACAGCCTTTGGCTTATTCCCGAAAGCCTTAAAAAAGCATGGGGCCTTAACTTTAATTTAAGAGTTTCACAGGTTCTTTCTATTATAATTGCCGTTGCAGGAGTTGTGTTATTTATAGTGGCTCGCCGCGGAATTTTTGATAGAATAGCCGAAAAGAATGCGCAAAAACGTGAAATGAAACGTGCTTTGAAAAGCAATAATGAAGAAGCAGAAACGTATATCCCTGTTTTCCTACAGGAAAACGACGAATCTGACGAGCTTGAAGAGCTTGACAAAATAGAAGATGAGCTTCCTGAAGAAGTAAACGGTGATGTTACAGAAGACAACGTCGTTATTACAGAATCCCAAATGGAGGAAAACGACGATGTCTCAGATAATTGACGGTAAAAAAATCTCTTCCGATATTCGTGAAGAAATAAAAAATGAAGTTGCACAGTTAAGCAATAATGGCATAAAACCGGGGCTTGCAGTAATTCTTGTAGGAAATGATTCAGCTTCAAAGGTTTACGTTAACAACAAGAAAAAAGCTTGTGAAGAAACTGGCATTTATTCCGAAGAATATTTATTATCCGAAGATACAACGGAAGAAGAGCTTGTAAAATTAATTGAAGAGCTTAACAATCGTCCACAGATAAACGGAATACTTTTACAATCCCCTATTCCAAAACATCTTGATTATAATAAGATCATTCTTCACATATCCCCTTTTAAAGATGTTGACGCTTTTCACCCTTATAATGTGGGTAAAATCATGATCGGATCTTACGATCTTGCACCCTGTACGCCTGCCGGAGTTATTGAGCTTATTAAGCGCAGCGGCGAAACAATAGCGGGCAAAATCTGTGTTGTAGTCGGCAGAAGCAACATTGTCGGAAAGCCTATGTCAATGCTTTTATTGCATCAAAACGGCACAGTTACCGTATGCCACAGCAAAACAAAAAACCTTACGGAAATAACACGTAACGCAGATATTCTTGTTGCTGCTATCGGCAAAGCCGAGTTTATTACAGGTGATATGATAAAACCCGGTGCAACTGTTATTGACGTAGGCATGAACAGAAATGCAGAAGGTAAGCTTGTGGGCGATGTAGATTTCGCATCAGCATCGGAAGTTGCAGGGAAAATTACACCTGTTCCCGGCGGTGTGGGACCCATGACTATCACAATGTTATTAAAAAATACTTTAACTGCTGCAAAATTACAAAAATAATACTTGACAAAACTTAATTTATCTGTTATAATAATGCCTGTCGGTCAAACAGGCATTATTTTTTATATGCGGGCGTGGCGGAATTGGCAGACGCGCTAGACTTAGGATCTAGTGTCCCCGACGTGCAGGTTCAAGTCCTGTCGCCCGCACCAAACACTTAATAGCCTTGAAATCATCACGATTTTGAAAGACTTTGGGTACGACAAACTTTTCCTAGTCCTGTTTAAACAGATTTTTCAGTGTTTTAATCTCTTTAAAGCAGGTGCTCGGTAAGCCGCCAGATAATATTAAAAAACAACCTACAACAAAAACAGTACAAGCAGCCCAATCGGTGCCGTACTGTTTTTTTACTACGCCGTATCATTATGCTCTTTAAATCAATTGGTTTTTTCTTATTTTAAGCAATCATGAATCCACATGATAAAGTTTTCCGTTGAGTTCCTGGTTTGTTCTGCCAGGGTATGCCCCTGCCCCCATACAGTTTCAAAATCTACATTTTTCCCATAGTTTTCTAACGCAAGCGCCAGATTTACCTCTGTTGTAAGAGCTGTGTCGCTTTGGTTAATACCTGTGCGTATGCGCCAGTATTTTACCACATTAGAAGTTTGATATCCGTCGTAATAATCAACGAGAAAATACATTGGATTATACATATTAACACGATAATCAACCGTGTTACCAAGATAATCTTTTTTAGAAAGGTCGTTTTTGAAGGATTGGCTGTAAGTTGTATTATTTTCCACTAACTTGGCTAATATCTGATCAAAGTGAGCCCCTTTCCCGTCTGAATATCCAAATAAAATATTTTCTCCCTGTGAAGCATCCAATGCGTCAAATGCGCCAATACCTTTTGTAGCAGGCTTAAAAGCACTTACAAAGTCTGCGATATTTGAAATCGTGGCAGTATTGCTGTTGCTATCATAAATAACCCATTGCCCTTGTGAATTTAGCGCATTGATATAATCCGCTACAGTTTCATACGTTCCTGAAAGTACAATGTTTCCGGAAGCTGTATTGCGGTCTATACCATCCATAGCATGATAGTCTGGTTCGTTATTTGGCTTATTAGGAGGAACGAATCCCTCGGGCAGTTCGCCATCATTTGGTCTACCACCTTGGGGTCTGCCACCACCCATTCCGTCTCCAGACCCCGTGCTTTGTACTGTATAAGGAAATGAAGTATATGATAAGAAATCATTTAAAGATTCTTCGATGGTAGCCTTTAAATAATCGTAATAACTTCCTGCTTGATACAAATTGTTTTCATCATTTTCCAGTGTAAGAGTGGTACCATTACTATCTTTTAAACCAAGTTGATTTAAATGCGTTACAAATTCTTTTGATAATTCTTTTGAAATACTTCTCGTTTCATCATCAAGATCAGTACGAGTATGCCCAAGATTCCATTCATATGCTTCATTAGCATAATCTAAATTTGTAATAGGACACCAACACATGGAACCTGCTACGGCATCACTTACTCCTTGAACGACACCAATTGATTCAAGGTAGGGAGTATAGAGGTCGCTGTCTCCGGTTGAACCCATTAACGCTGATTGAGCGCCA
>QAKR01000010.1 GCA_003343705.1 Clostridiales bacterium
AGAGTGAAATCTATAACCGTAACTTTTAACGGGATTTTAACTTCACCGCCGTCATGTGTTACAGTAACTTCCCCTAAATATATACCTGCCGGTGTTTCTGTTTTTGTGGTTACTCTGACATAATATACAAGGTTTTCTCCGATAACGGATGTTAGATTGTTGAAATCCGGGTCGAATAGCGGCATCATTAAATTTGCACTTGTCCGAACATCTTTCTGACGTGCATATTCAAGATGGAAGAGTTCAACATCAGCAGCAGGGATTTTATTAACTCCGTCTTCGGTTTTTAATTCAGTTGCTGAGACTTGCAGATTATTATATTGTCTTTGCTCTGAACGTAAAACGAATTGAGCACCTTCTTTTTCGTTTTTTGCCAAAGTTATTTCAAGTGCTTCTGAATTTAATGATTTTATTTCAGATGTAGGGGTAATTCTATCAAGTGGGTTAACAATAAAAAAATCTTGAGTGCTTGGCACAGATCTTTTTATTGTACATGCGGAAAATGTTGTGAGTAACATAAATGTAATTAAAAAAAGCGATAAAATTTTTTTCATTTTTTATACCCCCATTCTATTTACTCTTTATTTCTAATCTAGTCTATACTTAATTAAAAAGATTAAAATGTTTACATGATAAATAGATTATTTTATTTACTACCTAAATACACATAAACATTATTCCACGAGATTGCAGCCGTGGAATAATGTTTAAATGATTTATTTATTTTTTTTGTTTATATCAGTTCTTAAATAGTAAAGTAATACAATGTATACTGCATCAAGAATAAAAGAGAATATAGCTCCTGGATATCCCCCAATCATTACAAACGAAGTTAAAAGAAGATCTATCGACAGAAATACAATTGTAGGTATAATAAAAAATGTCTTATTTTTTTTAATAGAAAGAAAACAATTGATAATACAGCAAAAATATGCAATAATAGGTAACGCAACAAGAATTATAATCCATAATATAGAAGCGTTTTCAGTCGAAAGCAATAAAACAGGTAAAAATGTGAAACTGTAAAGCATACGAGGAATATACAGATAAACATCTATCATTTGCAGCCATATAAATCCAAAACCTATAATAGGTGCAGCAATGCTGTATATCAACATCCAAAATATCGCTTTTCTAGGGTTTATTATACCTTTATGTTCCATTAGTTATCCTTCACTTTCGATAAGCTTAAAATAGCTATCGCCCCTGCGATAAGTAAAAGTATGGAAGCTATTATATTTACAGTCCACCACAATGCCCCAGCTTCTATGTTTTCGCCTATTGCGGGGAATATCGACTGAGTAAATATCGCCAGAGGAGAACCTAAAACAAAACCCAAAATAACAGAATATGATATTTCCGTATAATGCTCCATTGCATATGCAAGAGGTTTTGTAATAATAATAAAACCTATTAAAATACCTATTCCAAGCACTAGTAAAAACAATATATCAAATGTTTTTACTGCATTCATTGTTGCCATATACATTCCTAAAACATAAAGCATATGCGAGGTGCTTATTCCGGGTAAATAAAGTGTTATTGCACATATAATACCTGTTATCAAGCAAGCTATTATCTTTTGCATGGAAAAGCCTTCTCCGACCTGTAAAAGATCTCGCGGAAGAAACGTTATACCTACAACTATACCTAGTCCTATTAATACTGAAATAACATTTGTAACATTCAGCCTTTTCATGCTTTTATAGATTATAGGAACACCTCCGACCACAGCTCCTACAAAAAAGAATGAAACCGGAAGCGTAAACGTATTTAAAAGCCATGTAATTAGAAAAGCAAGAGAACCTATGCCTAAACAAGCTCCGATAATGAATTTCAATAAGTATAAAAAGCTGTTTTTAAAGTCCTTTACTATGTTGTTCAGCGCATATACAAGTTTGTCAAAAACGCCTAACAGTATGGCCATTGTTCCGCCGCTTACTCCAGGTACGGTCATTGATGAACCTATAATATAAGCCTTCGCTAATAGAATTAGATTTTTCTTCATTAAAAGCCTCCGACTGTTATTCTACAATTTCCCATTTAAAATTATTATTTTCATTGATAAAATATATATCAGAAAAATACATTGTTACAGGCGTTTTGTACGATTTATTAAGAGAAAGTCTAAATGATTTTAAATCAGTTCCAACACTTGGAGCAAGATCTTTATTAAAGATAAGAGTAAATGGTACATTTTTTTCTGTTGTTGGTGCATATTTTTCGGTATCTGACGTGAGGGTTGCCGTAGCTGATACTAGAATACCTACAGGTATATATTCGTTAGTATCGGAATCCGACCAAGCGTTCATTCGAACATAATTATAGTCACACACCGGTGTAGACATAATTTCTGCCGGAATAACAAATCCTCGTTTTGTTCCCTCACCAAAGACTACTTTAAGGACAGATTTATCGCCATCTTTTATAATCTCGAATTCAGTATTGGGATTTGCTTGTTTTAATGCCTCATAAATTTCCGGTTTTCCAAGCTCAACAACAGGTTTTTTATCAAAATCTTTTGATAAAATATGGTGGGAGGTTGTTTTACCCATACATTCAATTGTGTATGTTTTACTTTCGCTGCCTATTGTTCTGTACACTTCTGCAGAAGCATACTTCTCTGTCGTTTTTGTTTGTTGTTTCTCTCCGTTAATTAATATGTCGGAGTTTTTATCCGTATACACCGTTATGTATCGGTTGTCTGTAGACCAATTCTTGTTATCAACTTTTGTTGTCATGATATATGAAACACCGTTTTGTATTTCATTAATCACGCGTTCTCGAACTGTGGCAAATCCCGATTCTTCATTATCAGGAAGCCTGTGGACATCGAGGAAACAACCATCGTAATAACTTTCCATAGCTTCATGAATTGTAAGATCAAGCCCCCACAAATCAATCTTTTCCTGGACTTTGCTTTCCAATAACATGAGATACTCATAATCTTCAACAGCATCACGGAACTGTTCGATTATAAATGTAGGAAGAAACATGGTTTTGTCTACGATCCCGTCACCTTCCATAGCAGGATAAACATATGAATAAAGCATTGCCGAATCTCTATTTAAAAGCCACTGACCATTTTCATACCCGTATGTATAACTGTTTAAGCACCAGTCTTCAATACCTTCTATATTAAATTTCTTGCTTTCCCAACCCATAAGCCTAATTTGTGAATGGGAAAGGTTTGTGCTTTTATCAAAAGCATATGCCCAAAGCGTTCTTTCGCCAGTCTGGCCTACTTTTAATTCATCAGTTGAACATCCTCCGTAAGCGTAACAATAAATATCAATAGCTCCGGGATCGACTTTCGTCCAATCTATTGCACTGGGAATAATAGGAACATAGTTTTGTAATTCGGGGCAGTACTCATCTGTCCATTTTCCCAACCTGTTAAGATTTGCAAAGTCCGTTTCATTATGAGGTTCATCAACCGAATACATAATTGCCATTGATAACAGCCCGGCATCTTTAAGTGCATTAAGATAAGGAAGAGTCCTTTCGGTGTCTATAACCCTATTTCCCCAATCTGAATATGCTATTGGGGCATTAAAAGTTGAGATAGAAGGATTCGCTTCTAAAAAGGCTTTCAATGCATTAACGTAATCTTCCGGAGTTTTATCAAAGGCCCCAGGTACATCATATGCGTTTGTACAAGTTAATTTATTACTTCTACAAATTTCAAGAGCTTGATCATAAAGTTGGTTATATTGAGTATCTGTTATGGGATGATCATACATTTTATAATATCTGGTCGTAAAGTCACCCCAATATAAAAGATCTGAACGCAAAACAGGTCTTGTTTGGAGTGAAAAATCCAAAACAGTAACTTCTATCGGGACTGAAATTGTTCCGTCATCATGAGTAAGCGTAACGTTTCCGACGTAAACGCCTGCATTCATTACTTCCGGTGTTGTTACTTTTACATAATATATAAGATTTCTGCCCTTTACTGTATCAAACTTATTAAACTCCCCTGTTGAAAGAGGAACAAGAATCTGTGCTGATCCGTCACGTTCGGTTAGAGATTGCTTTGTTTGCCCGTTATAATATGTAAACTCTTCACGGAAAAGTTCTATACAATCAGATGTTAATATATCCCCATTTTCAGCCTGTAGATCATTTACAGACGCTACAACATTTTTAAACTCGGTAGTTTTAGAATATAATGAAAATTGTCCGCCTTCGCCTTCATTTTTAGCAAGAGTTATTTTAAGGGTACCCTCAGCCGGAACATCTGGTTTTTCCAGTGCGGTATATCTTCTATATGGGTTTAAAATATAATAAGGAGTTACCGGTTCACGCATAACTGAACATCCTGTTGCTGATGCAACCATAGTCATAATAAGGGAAGCCATGATAAAAAGCGAAATAATTTTACGTCTCATAATCATCCTCCGAATAATAAATATATCTTTATTATTCTACCATAAAAAATTAGAATATGCAATAGGAAAATATGTGTCATAATTTCAAACGATTTCAGTCATGTTGCAATAAGGACGTCTATTTATTTTTATGTCCCGAATATATATTTACACCGAACCCCTTTTTTGTTAAACTAAAAAAGAGGTGATATTAATGAAAAAAATTATATCTACAATTCTTATTGTAATTTTAGCGCTTTCATTTCCTTTTGCAATATCAGCAAATGAAGAAAATGAAAATGACTTTAAGCAAAATCTCTATATGGGAGATTGGGTTCCTGCCATGGATACCGAAGAACAGGTAAAAACAATGGCTGAGAACGGTGTACAATACACTTTCGTTTGGTTTTATGATTACAACAATGAAAAAAGCCGTAAACAAGTTGAGTGGTGTGCAAAATACGGTATAAAATGCATATTAAAGGATGTTCATCTTGAAGTTTACGGAGGGAATAATGCAGAGCAGATTGCTGCATTAACACCGGAAAAAATTTATGAAATCATTGAACCAAATTTAAACAATCCCGCTGTTGTCGGTTATAATATTTGGGACGAACCAGGTCAACAATCTCTTTATTATGTAGGAATGATTGTTGATAATTTTAAAAAAGCAATAAGCAAAACTTCAAGTAATCTGATACCGTTTGTTAATTTATATCCTCCTCTTGCAGGAATGGATTACGAATCTTATATGAATGATTATTTTGAAAAAGTTAAACTTGATTATGTCTCCTTTGACATTTATCCGCTTCTTGACACTACACAGAGCAACTACATATATGCAGTGAATACCGCGGCGACTGCTGCCCGTAATCATAATGCAGATTTCTGGATTTTCATTCAATCTATGTCCTTTGCCGCAGGGCATGTGGAGCCTGACCTTTCAGGACTAAGATTCCAAGCTTATACATCTCTTGCTTTCGGTGCAAAAAAACTTATGCATTTTTGCTATAAAAGACCTGGTACTACCGGTGAGTTTGTAGAGTCAGTCGCATCAATAGATGCTGACGGTGTTACTAAAACTCCTTTATGGGATCTTACCCAGCAGCTCAATTCTGAAATGCACTTTTTATCTCCAATCTATTCAAAATATAAAAATCTTGGTACATATGTATATTATCCCGAAAACCCGAATACAATCCCACCGTATTTAAATAAGCGCTTGCTTCTTAACCAGTATGTGGCAAACAGAAGCATAAAACAAACAAGCTCAGATCAACCGCTTTTAATCGGAGTTTTTAACGGGGCTATGATTCTTTTAAATGCTTCGGAAATTACAGAGAAAAAAACCGCAACAGTATCAATAGATTTCCGATATGCGGATAAAGTATTCATAACTCGTGCAGGTGAAAGAATAGAATGGTTACCCGGCGAAAATGGAAAATACGAAATAACTCTTGAAAGCGGTGAAGGAGTTTTCGTTGAACTAAATGAAACATTAACCACCGAACAACAAAAACTTGAAACATTAATAAATGAATATCGTGAAATTGCAATATGGCAATCTACTCAAAATGAAAAGCTATTCGTTACCCAAACTTATGAATCGTTCATAGAGGCTCTTAATGCGGTTTCCCCTATTTTCGATACTGACAACATTACATATGAAGAACTGCTTCCTCTCGTAACAACTCTTAAAACAGCTTATAAAAACATTATAACAGTTAACATGCAATACCGTGCCCTTACAGAAGAATTTTTTAAAGATTATTCCACTATTAAAACGGAGTATTTTTCAGCAGAATCCTTTACACAATACGAAGAAGCAAAAACTGCACTGAAAAATATTTATGATCTCAACCCATCAAAGGATACATTAACATATAATCGTTCATTTATAAAAGCATATACTACGGCAACAGAGGCAGCAAAACAACTTTCCTATACAGGACTTTACGGAGATTTAAACTTCGACGGCAGAACATCTCTTATTGACGCAATGCTTCTTTTCCTTTCTTGCGCAGGAAAGAGAACGCTTGATATTAACCAACAATATGCCGCAGATATAAGCAAGAACGGATCAGTTAATTTAACAGATGCGATGACGTTATTTAAAAGAATTGCAGGAAAAGAGTAAAATTATATTTCATACTTTTTGATTAGAAGTCCCAACAATAATAAATGTTAATTTATTATTGTTGGGACTTCTTTGTTGTTCATTTAAATCTATTCTGTCTGTTTAGGGGATAAACATTTTTTATATATTTTATTAATAAAAAATGCTCCTACCGGTGAGGTAATTAAGATTGAAACAACTGCAACAGTAAGTATAATATTACCACAAGAAAGGCCCATTGCAAAAGGGACTCCTCCAATAGCCGCCTGTACAGTTGCTTTAGGTGCATAAGAAATCACTGTAAATAGTTTTTCCTTAATATTAAGATTTGTTTTTATAAGACAAATAAAAACTCCACCCATTCTAAAAACCAAACCTATAAATATAACCAAAACCGTTACTATTCCGGAATTAAATGCATATTGAATATTTATACTGGCACCAACAAGTACAAATAAAATAATTTCCGCCCCAATCCATAACTTTGAAAACTTTTCAGATAACCGAATTGAAACAACTTGATTTTTTATATTAATTGTAGCACATAAGGCCATTACTGCAAGAAGACCTGAAAACCCTATAAAACTTGTTAATATATTTTCAAACGATATAAAAAGAAAAGATAAAGATAATATAATAATAATTTTCACACTGTCTTTCATATGCATTTTTTTAAAAATACATGATAATAACAAGCCTGCTCCTATGCCGCCTAAAAGACCTAGTATTATTGATGTAGGAAATTGTATTAACGTTTCAACATTTATTTCACCTGTTTTTAATAGCCCTGAAAATGTTGTAAATAAAATTATTACAAAAACATCATCAACAGAAGCACCTGCCATTATCATCTGCGGAATTGCTTTATTTGTTCCATATCCTTGTTCTTTAATCTTTAACATAAGAGGTATAATAACGGCTGGTGACACAGCTGCTAAAACAGTTCCTAAAAGAACTGATTCCAAAACAGAAATCCCTAAAAGTTTCGGTGCAAATATTACAATCCCAATTATTTCGAAACTTGCCGGAACAAAACACATTAATATTGCTGGTCTTCCAATTTTTTTTAGTTCAGAAATATCCAGATTTATACCTGCCTTTGCTAATATAATTATAAGGGCTATCTGTCTAAGCTCAGCTGAAATACCGATAATTTTACAATCCAATAAATTAAAAACATAGGGCCCTAACAGTATTCCGGCAATCAACATACCGAGTAATCCGGGTAATTTAAAATTTTTGAAAATTTTACTGAGGAACATACCGAATAGAAAAATAATTGCTAATGAAAATAACATAAAAATCTCCAATCATTCGCAGAGAAAAGCCGATAACTCTACGAAGTTAATTTCGTAGATGTCATCGGCTTAATAAGCGGTTTAGTGTTTTAACCAAGGGAGACAATCATTCCCGTGAAATAAAATTATAAGCTATAACCTCAAAATCAGTCTAATAATATATAGTCGCTGTCACCTAAGAAGTAATATGGCATATTTGTAAATCGAACTCCGCTTACAGAAAATGTTCCTGCCGTACTTAAATCCGAGTATCTGAAGCGAATACTACTAATATCAAGACCTATTGATTTTTCCGGTATTTGAGCACACACTGTTATTGTGTCCCCAGGTCGGACCATACCATAAACAGGAGTTATGTCGAAGTCCATTCCGCATATAAGAGAAATTTCCGGTAAATTAATTAACTTATCGCTGTTATTTGTAATATCAAATATAATATTAGTATACCCTGAACAAGTTTTTATACCATCTGCAAAAACAGAAACAGGTAATTTCACACCCCGTGAAGATATTTTTTCAACGTTTATTTGTGCAGCCGGACCGTTATCAGTATTTATTATTTTTATATTATCTAAAGAGTTGAGTGTACTTTGTGTTACCGGGTCAGAAAAATCTATAAGATTAACTGCTTTAATATATTGCTGGAATACAATTTCTGAAAATGTCTGTGTGACACCGTTAAGAGATACATCAATATTAACCAACTGTCTACCTGCTTTATCAAAAGAGATAACATATTTATAAAGTGAGTACTTTTCTCCGCTTTCAACAAGCTCTGCACTATTTTTCTCGACTGAAACAGAAGCGCCTTTTTGAACATACAGATAAAGTGTTTGTTCAGGTTTTATTTTATCTTCTATATTCATCACAACAAGAGGAAAAGTATTATTCATATGTTTTGCAATAGAATATTTTATTTTTGAAAGATCTTCCCTATTCGCTACAACCTTTTGAACTTCTTTCCCATTCTCATTGACGTTATAAAAATTAAAACAGTTTTGCTCTACTTTTTTATGAACATCAGCTGAAGTTAAGGGAATTCCAAGTTCTTTTGCATCTTCTACCGCACATTCATATGCTAAATCTCTATATTCAGCTTCAGGAATCGGAGCAAGTGTTCTTTCATATTTTTCACCGTTTACGAACACATCCATGTTAAAAGGTTCGGAAGTTAGTGCAAATGATTTTGAATATATAGAATATAAGCCTTTATCAACCCCGGAAATTATTTGGCCGTCTATCTTAACAACCGATCCACTGGGTGCAAATACACGAATTTCACGCATGTTACTGTTTGTTTCAGTCATTGCCGCTAAAACTGAAACTATTGCATCATCCGTTGTCATTATATCGTGGGCAAGCCTTGCTCGCGTTTTTTGCATTTCAGAGGAGTTTGTATTAAAATCACCCATAGAGTTGTAAAGTGCAGAATAATATGTATCCATATATTTATCGACAGTTATTTCTGTGATTGTGTATTTATCAAGTAAAGATTGAACTTTATTTTGCATTAAAACAAGATACTCATAATCTTCTTGTCCTGCACGGATATTTTCAAGTCTGATAGATGGAATTGGTGTATTTGTGTTTACAACGCCGTCATTTTCAGTTCCTGCATAGAAAAGGTATCCGTCCCCGGCTTTATAGATAGTCATTGCATCGTTCCATATATCACGGGGGTTGTCCCACCCGGTTTCACGTGTCCAATGGTCCATAATACCGGAAGCCCAATAAAGTTGACCTGTAACATTCCAATCTTTTTGCATCCATTCAACAAGACGCATGCTCATTAGATCATCGGCTAACGCAAAGGAGGGATAGGGGTTTGAAGGAATTATACACCCATACCACCAAAATTCATCGCCCATATCTTGCATATCTCTGACGAACCATTCGTTGTGGTTGTCGGTGGACCATATACTACACCATAAGTTAACAGTATCAAAGAAGCTTGTCCTTGGGCTGACAGTTAATAATTGACGCACATTAGGATTATATCTTTCAACTGCTTTAAAGTCAGATGTAATAGTATTATACATTTCTCTTGACGGTTCGTCATATGTATATGTAAATCCGTAAGGTAAAAGGCCTCTTTCATCAAGTACATCTATATATTTTTGATAATTTGTATTCAGTACACCGTTAGCATCGTGGTTGTTTGTACCCATTGGAATTCTGTAGACATTGATTCTTTCATCTGAAAGATATTTTTCAACAAGATCGGCAAACTGTTCCGGGGTTGAGTAAGGCTCTGGTATAGAAGGTGCTATTAGCCTATAGTCCGATAAAAACCAATAGTATTTTTGATACATAGAATAATAGTCAGTTGAAGCTGTAGCATTATTCTTAACATATTGTCTCCACGTAGATCCGAACCATAACTCAAAAGAGCTTTGATTTGAAGGAGTTGTAGGAATTGCAAAATCCCATATTTCAACTTCTATCGGAATTTCTATAACTCCGTTGTCGTGAGTTACTTTTACAGATCCGTAATACATGCCGGCCGGCTGATCCTTATTAGATTTAACTGTCAGCCATATTCCTTGATTTTCACCGGCTTTTATATCAAAAAAACGAGAAGCATCATAACATAATGGAATAAGAGCATCAGCATACTTATTTTCACTGCCATTT
The DNA here is from genome assembly GCA_003343705.1 of Clostridiales bacterium. GTDB lineage: Bacteria > Bacillota > Clostridia > Oscillospirales > UBA644 > QAKR01. Next base: position 10,419 of record QAKR01000010.1, read on the forward strand.
GTTATATAATGTTCACGATAATAACCATGAAGAGTTAAAATATTATTATTGTTATCTTTTATCTCAGAAACTTCTACAGACGCATTTTTAATGTCATAATCAAAGTTAAGTATGAACTGCATACCCTCATACTCATTTTTAGCTAATTGCACTTTTAGCGTATCTTTCCCTGTCTGCCGAACGCTTTGCGTAAGTGTAAATCTTTCAGAATTTGAAACTATTGTCACATTTTCAATGGGTGCATCGTAAACAACCGAACATGCTGAAATACCGAAAAGAGGGATTGCCATTGCCGAAACAATAATAGCTAACGCTATTTTATTTTTCATAGTTTTGCCTCCCTAATCAAGTAATAATAAAATATATTTCCCTATATAAAAGTTGGAATATTCAACCTTAATATCAGAGACATAATAATGTTAGGTTTAAATTCTTTTTATATTTTTTTATTCTAAATAAATTCTATATAATTTATGAATATCCATTATTTTATTTATAATAAACATCAGTCAATTATTTTATTTTAAAATAACAATTTTTAATTATTTTTAAAATTTAAACCGTTTAAGAATTATCCCTTACCTGTTTGTATAACAGCATACAAATTATTATACTTCTATGTAGTACCTACATTAAAACTCTTTATATAAACAATAAACCGGCGAGAACAGAGGGTATAAAGTTATTAATAACATTAATTCTGATCTCACCGGAAATATTTTATATATGAATAAATTCCTATTTATATTTTTCAACTATTGCACGCATATTATCATATTCTTTTTCCATTGAACGTGAAAGCTCTGCCTGGCAGCGTGAACGGACAAGGTTTTGTCCTTTATAATGAACGCGAAAATATTTATCCCCGCGAATATAGTCTTCAAGAAAACGTGAGGTTGTTTCAAGAGCCATCATACGTGCACCAAGAGCCATATATTCGACCTCGGTGTCTGTAAAAAATCCATTTGAAGCTCCTATAAATCCTTTTGTAAAGGCTTCATATTTTGACATATCTATATAAACTTTAGAAAGATTTTTTTCATCTTCTACTGTAGAACAAGCGGCAAAACGTATTGCATCACCAAAGTCAAAAGCCGCCAGTCCGGGCATAACAGTGTCCAGGTCTATAACGCAAAGAGCTTTTCCCGTCTTATCATCTATCAAAATATTATTATATTTTGTATCATTATGTGTAACACGCAAACATATCTTCCCGTCAGCTAAAAGCTTATTGAATGTTTTTGCAAGTTCAAAATTACTTCTAAGGTACTCTATATCATCTTTAACTTCGCAAACTCTTCCGAAAGGATCTTCCTCAACGGCTTCAAAAAGGTCGTTAAAACGTTTTTCTGTATTATGAAAGTTGGGAATTGTTTCATAAAGCGTATCCATTGGAAAATCAGCCAATCGCTTCTGAAAAATTCCAAATGCTTCTCCTGCATTTTGCAAAACTTCGTTATCGTTTGCCACATCATAAGTTCTTGCACCATCTATAAAGTTATAAACACGCCAAACACGGTCATTTGGCATAACCGCAAATCGTTCATCATTTTTTGCCCTTAAAAAATGTAAGACTTCGCGATAAGGATCTCCGCCTTCTTCTCGAACTTTATCTCGAATGTGCTTTGTTACCTTGCCTATATTATCCATCATCTTTTTAGGGTTTTTAAAAACATATGTATTTATTTCTTGGAATGTATAACCCTTTTCTGTCCCATCTTCTTCTTTGTAAAGAACAAAATGTGTCTGGTTTATATGCCCAGTGTCAATCTGAACCGTTTTAATGATTTCGCCTTTAATGCCAAAGGCTGTTCCTACCTGTTTTAACATCGGGATATCCTCCTAAAAAATATCTCTCGCACTTGCGGCGGCGTAATAATACCGCCGCAATGCGTTAAAAATTTCAAAGATCATCTGCATCTTGAACCGGCTGATCTCCGTCACTTGGTGTTCCGGTCCAACTACCTAATACATCCGTATTGCTGGTTTCCTGAAGTGTTTGTGCAATATCTCTTACTTTCATACTATTCATTTGCTTTTTCTTTTGCCTTTTATTCATAAAATCACCTCGGTATTATTATCCGATTATTTTGTCGAATATATACCGAAACCAGTTGACTGAATTTCACATTCACCTGTACCGGGAGTTTCCCAACCGGTTGTTATTGAACCCAAAAACATATCTTCGTATGTGGAATTAGTTAAAAAGCCTTTTTTCTGAGCTCTTTCAAAAGCTTTCTTTATATTTGGCAAGAAATCTTTATTAATATAATAATCTCCGCCATTGATTTTAAAAGGTTGCTTAAAGAATTCTCTGTTTGAAAGAGAATAAATATAATTCCCGTTAACCATAGCAAAATCCTGAGCCTCGTAATAAGGAGTATAGTCTTGAGGATATCGACTGTCGTATATCTGAAGCCCAAAGTGAAAAAGCTTTCCAAAATCTTGTGAATCTCGATTTAAGTTTTGAATATTTAAGAAAATTAAATATTGTGAAACGCCAGATAATACTTCGGATTTATTAAGCTCAAATTTACCTTTGAACTCAAGTGTGGACATTGATGACAGACGATATTTTTCAAGTAAATTTTTATCTGTGTCTACATATTCACAACCAAGATCCTGGCTTATTAAAAGATGAGGCCAATTTCCTCCGCTATACTCATCTACTTTTATAGCTGAAGTAACCGTTCCGTCTGTTGTATCAACCGTTATGCTTTTTGTTTGATCAAATATTTTATAAACGCCATTGCCCAGATCTTCTTTTGTTCCTTCAAGAATGTTGTGTCCCGACCACCATTGTCCTATCTGCCAGCGAGGATCTCCTGTTGCAGCTCCATATGTATATGTGCCTATCGAGTTGGTATTTGTGTTAGAAAGATCAAAAACCTCAAAGCCGTTTTTGAAATTCACATCATCAAGCAGTACTTTTTTATGTGTAACAGTGCACGACGATAAAACAAACATAGAGCAAACTGTTACTATTAATAAAAAACGTTTCACAATAACTCCTTTAGCTTCTCCAGAACAGCTGTAACTGTTTGGGAGCGCACCTCGTCACGGGCTCCTGAAAGCAGCAATTTTTCGCATATATGAATGTTTTTTTGTCGGATATAAATTGAGTAGTAAACAAGTCCGACAGGCTTTTCCTTTGTTCCGCCTCCGGGGCCGGCGATACCGGTTATTCCGACTCCAACTTCAGCGTCGGAATATTCACAAATACCTTTTGAAAGAGCGTAAGCGGTTTCTTCACTGACTGCGCCATACATATTAAGAACTTCTTTAGGAACCCCTAAAAGTTTGTTTTTAAATTTGTTTGAATAAACAACAGCTCCGAATTCAAAAACGTCAGAAGAACCGGGGGCATCAGTTATTGTCTTTGCCAAAAGACCGCCTGTACAGCTTTCCGCTGTAGAAATTTTCCAACCCAACTTTTTAAGATCGTCTATAAGTCTCATTAATAAATCCATTCCGTTTTATCAATTTCTATATTTTCTAAAAGTGATTGTATATTAAGTTTTGTCTCTTCTCTTTTTATTTCTTCCAACCGTGGTTTTGTCTTAGGATGCTTAGGTGTAAATACCGTACAACAATCTTCAAAAGGAAGAGTTGAAGTTTCAAAAGTTCCTATATTATATGCGTAATCAACTATATCCTGCTTATCTAAGCCTATCAACGGCCGAAAAACAGGCATCGCTGAAACATCATCTGTACAAACAATAGCTTCAAGTGTTTGTGATGCAACCTGCCCAAGGCTTTCTCCTGTTATAATTGCACCTGCACCGATTTTATCTGCAAGCGTACATGCTATACGCAGCATAAATCTTCGCATAATAATTGTAAAAAAATCTTCACGGCATTTATTTTTTATTTGTTCCTGTATCTCTGTAAAATGAACAGTGTACAATATTGTTTTTCCGGTATAACGGCTCATGAGCTTTGTAAGTGTTTGAACTTTTTGCAATGCCCTTTGGCTTGTATATGGAGGGCTTTCAAAATGTATTGCTGAAATTTTCATTCCGCGTCGTGCCATCAAATACCCTGCAACAGGGCTATCAAGCCCACCGGAAAGCATTAATAAGCCTTTCCCTCCACTCCCGCAAGGCAAACCTCCGGCCCCTTTTTGAGGGGTTTTATGAACATAAATTCCGCCTTCACGAACCTCGGCATAAACACTCAATTCAGGTTGATGTAAATCAACTGAAAGATTTTTGTTTTGTTCAAGTAAATATGCACCAAGTTCCGCACCTATTTCAGGTGAAGTTTTAGGATACGTTTTAATAGCTCTTTTGCCTATAACTTTAAACGTTTTTGCTTTTGCAAGGTCATCTGCCAAATACTCTTGTGTAATCTTTTTAACTTCTTCAAAGTCAGGGGGACAAACAGCAGCTTTTGTAAGTGCAACAACTCCAAAAACACGAGAAAGCCTGTCCAGCGCCTCATCTGCATCAAACTCGCCATCAAAAGAAACGTAGATAGTAGACTGGGCAGAAAACACATGGCTTTGTCCCATACTTTCAACAGCCGCTTTTGCGGATTGTATAATAATATCTTCCAGCTTGCGGCGGTTTAATCCTTTTAAAACTACTTCACCAAGCTTAAGTAAAATTACTTGTTTCAAAATATTCCTCCGAGAAAAACTTATACTGTGCCAAAAACTTTATCTATAAGTTCAATATATTCATTGTAAGCGGTAGTTGCTGAAAACTCACAAAGATTATCAGCTATAGATGAATAATACCATGCATGTTCATTTTTATCTTTTTGGTTAAAACTTTCCCATAGATTGTCACCTATTTGTAAAAACTCATTGTAGATAGACCTTATATTGGAAAGTTTATCTGCCAGTATAATTATTTTTTCATCATATTGGGCATTTGTTTTTAAATACGCTATTGTTTTCTGCTTGCGTAACTTCCATGTTTCAGATGCAGATTTATCACGCATTTTGTCTTCGCTATCAGCACATACAAGTCTTGTTATTTTTTCACCGAATTCAATTTTTAATTGCTCTTCGGTAATCGACGTGTCTTCAATAATATCATGAAGTGCGGCGGCAGCAATTATTTCACAATCTGAAGTCAGCCGAGATACAATTGCTACGCATTCGGCAGGATGTATTATATAAGGAATATCAGATCCTTTTCTTTTCATACCGTTATGAGCGTTTGAAGCGAAAACTACAGCTCTTTCAACTAATTCCATTGAAATCCTCATTTACGACGTGTTTATATTTTATATTCCTTATATAACTACAGCTTTTTTTCGATAATTTAATTTTTATGATTTATCTAACTCGTTCGCCAAGGGGTGTATCTTTGTCAAGAAATACAACTCTAACAGTCTCTTCGCCGCTGGCTATAATCATTCCGTTGCTTTCAACTCCTCTGAGTTTTACTGGCTTTAGGTTTGCAACGACTATTATTTTTTTACCTATAAGATCTTCAGGTTTGTAAAATTTAGCAATACCTGAAACCACCTGGCGTTTTTCGTAACCGAGATCAAGCTGAAGTTTAAGCAATTTATCGCTCTTAGGTACAGATTCGCACTCATAAACAAGAGCTGTACGAAGTTCAACATTCATAAATTCCTCAATACCGATCTGCGCTATACCTTCCGGTTTTTGAGGTTTCTTTTTTGATTCTGCCAAAGCGATCATTTCTTTTAGCTTAACATCTTCATCAATTCTGCCGAAAAGAATTTCAGCCTTTCCTATATGGGTGCCGGATTTAAGCCCTCCGAATTCTTTTATACTATCAAAATCGGACTGTTCAGTACCCAGCTGTGAAAAGATTCTTTCACATGTTTTTGGCATAAAAGGCATAAGCATTACAGCACCTGTACGTATTGTCTCTAAAAGAATATAGATAACAGTTGCAAGATCACCTTTACGGTTTTCATCTTTTGCAAGAGTCCATGGTGTGGTTTCATCAATATATTTATTTGCACGACGCAACATTGCAAACACAATATCTGAAGCATCTGCTATATGATATGTGTCCATTCGTTCTGTATATTTTTCAATGCTCAAAGCTACTGTTTTTTTAATATCTTCATCAAATTCCGTTTTACCCACAGGATCAGGAATTATACCGTCGAAATATTTCTCAGTCATTGCCATAGTACGGCTAACAAGGTTACCCAGGTTATTTGCAAGATCGCTGTTATAACGGCTGATAACGCTTTCATATGTTATACTTCCGTCCGAACCATAAGGCATTTCTGAAAGAACATAATGTCGTGTTGCATCAACACCGAACTCGTTCACAAGCTCGTCCGGATAAATAACATTGCCTTTTGATTTAGACATTTTATCTTCTCCGAATAAAAGCCATGGATGACCAAAAACCATTTTAGGAAGAGGCAGATCAAGTGACATTAAAAATATAGGCCAATATATAGTATGAAAACGCAAAATATCTTTACCGATTATATGAACGTCAGCAGGCCAGTATTTTGCATAATCTTCACCTTGTTTATCCACATCATAGCCAAGACCGGTAATGTAGTTTGAAAGAGCGTCAAGCCAGACATAAACAACATGTTTTGGGTCAAATTCAACAGGGATTCCCCATTTAAACGACGTTCTTGAGACGCAAAGATCTTGTAAACCTGGTTTAAGGAAGTTGTTAACCATTTCCTTTTTACGGCTTTCGGGCGTAATGAAATCAGGATTTTCCTCAATGTATTTCATTAATCGGTCCTGATATTTACTCATTTTAAAGAAATATGCTTCTTCTTTTGCTTTTTTAACTTCGCTTCCGCAATCGGGGCATTTTCCGTCTACAAGCTGTGTCTCAGTAAAAAAGCTTTCACATGGGACACAGTAGTGTCCTTCATATTCGCCCTTATATATATCGCCTTTTTCATACATTCTTTTAAACATGTTTGCAACGGCTTTTTCGTGATAATCGTCGGTAGTTCTTATAAACTTATCATAACTTGTACCAACCATATCCCAGATTTCTTTAATCTGGCCTGCAACTTTATCAACGTATTCTTTGGGCGTTAAGCCTTCTTTTTTAGCATAATCTTCAATTTTCTGGCCGTGCTCATCTGTACCGGTCATAAAGAATACATCAAAACCGCGAAGTCTTTTATAACGTGCGATAGCGTCCGCCATAATAGCCTCATAAGTATTACCGATATGAGGTTTTTGTGAGGCATACATAATAGCCGTTGTAATGTAGAATGTGTTCTTGTCGCTCATCTATTTATATCTCCTTATTAAAGCAGTGTATAAAGTCCACACTGCACAGCAATTGCGGGTAACTTATAATATATGAACATTATACTTTATACTTCTTGCAAGTTGTCGCAAGCTTCTGTTACCATGTTCAAAATTTATATAAGTCTAAAGGCTGTTATCAGCCTATATCTGCTGTATAAAGTTTTGCAGTCTTACCGTTTTTAAGTGTTACAGTTTCAAGTTTGAGGCCGCGCCCCATCTGTGCAAGAGTTTCAGCTTCAAGACGGTTTTGCATATGAAATGCAGAATATTTTTCGTCGTTTATAAGTGCAATTACTTCATATTTTCCGCCTGCATTAAAATCTGTAATTTCTTTTATTGCCATTTTAGGATTTTTAATATCTGTTCCGCTTTCATAAAGCGAATAATCACTGCCATATATGATATATATACCACTTATACCAATATCGTTAATGGATACTGTAATATAAAGTGCATTATCCGAAGCTTTAACAGGCTCTGCAAGACAAACATTTTCTTCACGACTGTTTATTATATTAACGTAAACTTCATCGCCGTCTTGTATTTTAAAAAGAGGGTTAACTCCGAAGTTTTCAAGGTTTGCAGAAATTTTTGTTGCTCGTCTTTCATCTGAACGTTCACGAATAGTATCGCAAAAACAGTCTTTAATATATTCAAAAACAGCGTCGTTTACAGTTTGCGCACGGCCGTTCTGATTATACATTTCATTAACTTTAATACCGGACATACATACCATTTTAATTAATGCTTTAACTACGTTTGTTTTCATACTATTTACTCCTAATAAGTTTATTTAATGCATTGTGCAAGTTTTCAAGAAGTATACCAATTTCAATTTCAGTATTATATTCCGAAAAGCTTATTCTCAATGAATTTTTTTGATAACGCTCAAGTCCCAGTGCTGAATATACATACGATGAGTGTTTTGAAGAGCATGCTGAACCGGTTGAAATATAAATTTCGCTTTGAGATAAGAAATGTACAATATTTTCGCCTATATAATCTTCAAAAATAGCGTTAATTATATATGGTGAGGCGTCCTGTGGTGAAATTATTTTTCCGCCAAAATTTTCAAGTCCTATTTTTGTTTTATCACATAACGTTTTAACTATAGAATAATTGTTTTTAATGTTACAATTTTCCACAGCGGCTGCAAAAGCTAAGGCACCCGGCACATTTGAAGTGGATGAAAACAACCCGTTTTCCTGCCCACCACCGTAAATTACCGGCTTTATTTTTATGCCCTTTTTAATATAAAGTGCGCCTATTCCTTTAGGTGCATGAACCTTATGCCCTGAAAACGAAGCCATGTCGACTGCTGAATAATTAAAAGGTTCTTTCATAAAACCCTGAACCGCATCAGTGTGAAAAACAGCCCCCGTCCCGCTTTTTTTTATGACGTTTGCAAGATCATTAAGGGGAGAAACTGCACCGGTTTCATTGTTGACGTGGCAAATACTTACAAATACAGTGTCCGGTGTTATTGCTTTTTGCAAAAGTTCCGGTGTTATTTTACCGTTTTCAGGCTTTAAATATATAACGTTTAGATCTTTTAAATTCTTAAAGCATTCCAGAACTGCAGGATGTTCAAACGCGGTTGTTATAACCGTTTTTCCTTTTTTATTTTTTAAAAACCCGCAAATTGCAAGATTGTCCGCACAGGTTCCCGATGGGGTAAAATAAATTTCATTTGATCTTACACCTGCAGCTTTTGCAATGATCTCACGGGCGTTTTCAAGTGCAGTTTCAGCTTTAAAACCTGCCGAATGAAGAGAGGCTGGATTTGCATAGTTTTTACAAAAAGCCTCGTTAGCTGCTTTTACAGCTTCGAGACAAACTTTTGTTGTTGCTGCATTATCAAGATATATCATCAATGTCTCCGTCTGTTAAACTTTCACTTTCGGAGTCTGCTTCCACATCACGCAGGCTTCGTATTATCATATTTGTTCTTGTTCCTATTAGGCGGTCAAGCTCTTCATCTGCACCATGGTACTTCTTTTTAACCTTTTCCAGTGCATCGGAAAATTTAATAAATTCAGACTTGACTGAGGAAAGAGTTTTTGCAATATTAGCTGAATATTTTTCAATGGTTAAAGTTTGGAACCCCATTTGCAAGCTGTTAAGAAAAGCAGTTATCGTTGTAGGTCCGGCGACGGTTATATTATATTTTTGTGAAAGTTCATCAACTAAAGCTTCTCTTTTAACTACTTCAGCAAAAAGACCTTCTGTAGGCAAGAACATAATTGCAAATGCTGTAGTTTGAGGAACATCAATATATTTTTCACATATACTTTTTGCACTGTCTTTTATAAATCGCTCAAAAGCGGTATCTGCACTTTTTTTGCGGCAATCGTCTCCGCTATCGTATGCATCAAAAAGCTCAGTGTATCTATCCATTGGGAATTTTGCATCAATAGGCAACAGAACATATTTATTATCCTCGTCTTTTGATGGAATTTTTATAGCAAAATCCACAAGCTCGTTGGACCCGTTTTTTATTTTTAATTGTTTTTCATATTTACCGCTGAGTGTTTGTTCTAGTATTTTTTCAAGCTGCACCTCGCCCATAACACCTCGTGTTTTTACATTTGTAAGGGCTTTTTTTAAGTCTCCTACATTTGTGGCGAGCTCTTGCATTTCACCCATACTTTTATTAACACTTGAAAGTTGTTCATTAATTGTCTGGAAAGCTTTTTGTACTTTCTCTTCAAGAGTTTTTTGCAGTTTTTCATCAACAACACCCTGGATTTCAGAAAGTTTTTTTTCATTACTTTCCTGCAACCGTACAAGTCGTGTTTCTGTAGTTTGATTAACTTTTTCAAGCTTTTCCGAAACATCTGAAAGAGCGTTCCTCATTGCCCTCGTTTGGGCCTCATCAAGGTTACGAAGATTTTCATTTATACTTGCTGTAATGTTTCGAGATACTCTGTCAAGTTCGTCGCGGTCGTCTTTTCTATTGTTTTTTATAAGTATTGTAATACATAATACTATAAGTATTAATAGTAAAAAAATAATTCCGAAAAGCAAGTAAGCTTCCATATTTACCTCTTTTCTTTAATTTATTATATCCATTTTAGCAAAGTTAGCCATCAGCTTTTTTGTACCGACTTTTGCGAAATCAACTGTTAAAAGGGTATCTGAAGACATCTCCGTAACGGCTGTTATTACGCCGTCTCCGAAAGTTGGGTGGTTAACTTTCATATCAACTGAGTATGATATTTTTTCTTTTTTATTTTCCTGTGCTACCTGTTTGGCAACCGCTCCGAAGCCTGCTAAAACAGATGTACGTTTATGAGGTTTTTCACGAACTTCAACAGCTTGTTTTTGAGGTACAGGCCGTTTGACGGTTTCTATAAGCTCAGGCGGAATTTCTTTTAGAAATTGAGACGGGAAAGAAGCTCTTACTGTACCGTAAGTCATACGTGAACGAGCTGAAAGAATATATAAAGATTCTTTAGCACGTGTTATTGCAACGTAACAAAGTCGGCGTTCTTCTTCAATTCCTTGTGGTTCGGTTGCAGACATTGCAGAAGGGAAAAGACCTTCTTCAAAACCGGATATAAAGACTGTATTGTATTCAAGCCCTTTTGAGCAGTGCATGGTCATAAGAATAACAGCATCATCATTTTCATCGAGGCTGTCAACAGCACTGACAAGAGCAGTTTCTTCAAGATAGTGTTGTAGAGTAGGCTCGTCCGAATTTTGTTCAAAAGTAACAATTGAGTTCATAAATTCGTCCAGGTTTTCACGACGCTGGGCACGTTCACGCATGTCGTATTCACGTAGCATTTGGTTATATCCTACAGCTTCAAGCATATAGTCATAAAGCTCAGAAATTTTCATATGCTCACTTTTCACTTGTAAATCTTCAATTATTTGTACAAACCGCAAAAGTCGGTCCTGTACACGCTGAAGTTCCGGAAAGTCTGCAGCATGCTTCATTACATCAAAAAACTTCATATCGTTTAATGTAGCAAGCTCATCTATTTTAGTAAGGGTTGTATCCCCTATCCCTCGTTTTGGTTCGTTTATGATACGTAAAAGGCGTGTTTTATCATTAGGATTTCTTATAACGTTCAGGTATGCCAAAACATCTTGAATCTCTTTACGTTTTAAGAAGGCAAGCCCTCCGAATACACGATACGGAATTCCGTTACCTTTTAAAGCAAGTTCAATTGAGTTTGACTGTGAGTGGGTCCGATAAAGTATACAGAAATCGCTATATTTTAAACCTCTGGTAGAAATTCTGCGTAATATTTGGCCGGCTATGTAATCAGCTTCTTCATGTTGAGAAGAAAGATTGTAATACTTTATTTTATTTCCTTCTCCGTTTGCCGTCCATAACCGCTTGCCTTTACGTTCGGTATTATTACCGATTACACTGTTTGCCGCATCAAGAATTGTTTGAGTTGATCGGTAATTTTGTTCAAGCCTTATAACTTGTGCATCTTTAAACTGTTTTTCAAAACTTAAAATATTATCAATGGATGCCCCCATAAATTTATAGATACTCTGGTCGTCGTCACCTACCACACATATATTTCCACCGCTTGATAAAAGAGAAATAAGCTTATATTGCAGCGGGTTAGTGTCTTGGTATTCATCGACCAATATATATTGAAATCTTCTATGCAGTTTTTCTCGTATATCTTCAAATTTATCCAGTAATTTAACTGTAAAGAATATTAAATCATCAAAATCAAGTGCGTCTGCTTGGGCAAGGCCTGCCTGGTATGTTTCATATATAAAAGCAAGTTTAGGGAGTGAAGGCTCTTTAAACTTTGTATCAAATTCTTCCGGTGAACAATAGGCTGTTTTTGCTTTAGATATAATTCTTTTAACCATTTTTGCATTGTATTTATCCGTAAGCTCGTTTTCTTTAATTATCCGTTCCAGAAGTTTAATACTATCCTGTTCGTCGTAAATAGTAAATGAATTTTGCATACCTAAAAGATTAATATATGAACGTAAAATCCTTACACATGTAGAGTGAAATGTCAAGGCCCATAAATCAGAAACTGAAATACCGAAGAGTTTTTCTATTCTTTCGCGCATTTCTCCTGCAGCCTTGTTTGTAAATGTTATTGCCAAAACATTTTTAGGTAAATAGGGTTTAACACTCATCAATGAAAAATATCTATCACTTTTTCTGAGATCTTTGTTTTTTAAGCATTCTTCAAGGAACAAGATATCGTCCTTATCGACTTCTTGTTCCCCGTTGTCTATGTAAGAACAACCGTATTTTAATAAATAACCAATCTTATTTACAATTACGGTTGTTTTTCCGCTACCTGCCCCGGCAAGTATTAAAAGAGGCTTGCCAGTAGCAAAAACAGCCTCCTTCTGGACAGGATTCAGGCTTGAATATTCATCTTCTAAAATCTTCCTACGTATGTCTGCTAAAACGGTCATTTAATGCACACCTTTTTTTGTATTATATATATATTACACTATTTTGACAGAAATTGCAATAGGTAAAAAGAACATTTTGCCGAAATGTATATAATGTTGTTTTAATAAAAACAAAGAATTGATAATAAGGATTATTTTACTTTTTATACATTTTTAGTATAAATAGCCTTTTCTGCGGAAAAATGTAAATAACCGATAAATCTTAATACGGAGAAATAGTATGAGAAAAAAAATTACAAAAATCATATCTCTTTGTCTTGTTTTAATCATAGCCTTTGCAGTTATCCAGACAGTTGTTTATAACTATACTTCACAAACGACTCTTTCAAAATACGGCTCTCGCGGTGAAGAAGTTAGGGAAATTCAGACAAGGCTTAAAAAATGGGGTTATTACAACGGTAACGTAGATGGTATATACGGGTCTCAGACAAGAGATGCCGTTATATGGTTTCAAAAGAAAAACGGGCTTTCCGCTGACGGGATTGCAGGACCTAAGACCCTTGCTGCAATGGGGATTTTTATGAACAGTTCTTCATCTTCATCCTCTTCATCCAACCGTCAAAACGATATAAATTTACTTGCACGACTAATATCTACTGAAGCAAAAGGTGAAATCTATGTAGGACAAGTTGCTGTTGGTGCAGTTGTTTTAAACAGAGTAAAGCATCCATCTTTTCCAAACACTCTGTCAGGCGTAATTTATCAACCCGGAGCATTCTCAGGAGTAAACAAATCGTCTTGGTATCAAACAGTGCCGGATAGTTGTTATAAGGCTGCAGAAGCAGCAATGAACGGCTGGGATCCCACCGGAGGCAGTGTATATTTTTATAATCCTAAAAAAACCTCAAATGCATGGCTCCATTCTTTACCGACAACAGCGGTTATAGGTAATCATGTCTTTTCTAAAGGAAAATAAAATATATTAAAAAAATTAATGCCCTGTTTTATATAGACGGGCATTAATTTTTTACTTTTATAGTTAAAAACCTAAATAATTTTCACGTTCCATCTTTATTTTTCCGAAAATATATGTTACAATATAAATATAAAATTTGGGGAGGGTCTTTTATGCCAAAAACCATTTATGTTGTAGATGACGAAACAAATATACGAGAAATAGTTCGTTCGTATATTGAAAAAGAAGGTTATACAGTTAAAGAATTCGAGTGCGGTGAAGATGCTTTAAAGGCGTTTGCAACCGAAATGCCGGATATGCTTATAATTGATATTATGATGCCGGGAATGTCCGGTTTTGAGCTTTGTAATGAAATACGTAAGAAAGCTAATACACCTATAATTATTGTTTCAGCACGCGACGAGGAGCTCGATCGAATTCTCGGAATAGAGATGGGCGCAGACGACTATATGATGAAGCCTTTCTCACCTCGTGAATTAGTTGCAAGGATTAAAGCTGTTTTCCGCCGTGTTGATGGCATGATGAAAGAAAAGGATTCAGGCGTTTTACCTAACTGCCGAGACCTTAAAATATATCCGGTTGAACGTAAAGTAGTTAAAACAGATGCTTCGGGCGAAACCGAAATTCAGTTTACCGCAATGGAGTATGATTTTCTATATTTTATGGTAATAAATAAAAACAGAGTGTTTACAAGAGATCAGTTGCTTAAAAACATCTGGGATTATCAATATGTCGGAGATACCCGCGCAGTGGACGATCTGGTTAAGCGTATACGCAAAAAGCTTGATAATGCAAATATGGATTTCGGTATTGAAACAGTATGGGGTTACGGATATAAGGTGACGGATAAAGTTGAATAAGATAAATGAAAAAATAAAAAGACATTTACCGCATTTCGGTATTCAAGCGAAATTAACGCTTATTTTTATGTTATTAATCATAATAATAGGCGGAATTTCGCTTGGATTCGTATCATTTTTTATGGAAGATTATGTAATAAATGCCGTACAACGGGATTTACTTGATAACACAGATAAACTAACAAGATATTATCTTAATTTTGCAGGATATGATTATACATTGGATACGATGTTTGATATGGTTGCAGATAAGAACTATTCTTTTGTTATTTTAGATGAAAAAGGTGATTATGTCGACAGCCGTGATGCTGGGGCACTTAAGCGAGTTTTTTCGGATATTGAAAAACAAGCTCCGGGCGCACTTTCCCAATTTGTTATAAAAGATGGCACAAAACTCGTTAAAATAGAAAATCGTGCATTTATCATGTGTACACAAAGGATGACCATAAACGGCTACACAGTAGGATTCCTTGTTCTCCTTACACCTCTTTCAAACTATACATTCGCCTCAACTCCGATAAGCTTATATTTCTTTGCAATTCTTGTGGCGTCGGTTCTTGCTATCCTTATAGCAACATTTATGGCAAAAACAATAACTTCTAACATAAAACGCCTTAAAGTTCGGGCAAATCTTTTAGCAAATAGGCGCTTTGATGTTGATGTCCCAATAACTGCAACCGACGAGGTCGGTGAGCTTGCCGCATCTATTGACGAAATGGCAAAAAGCATACAGGAATACGACAGTAATCAAAAGGTATTTTTACAAAACGCATCACATGAACTTCGAACACCACTTATGTCGGTACGCGGATATGTAGAAGGAATAAAAGACGGGGTTTTCGAAGATACTGATGAAAATTTGGATCTTATATTAGCACAGGTTTCTCGCCTTGAAAAACTGATAAACGATGTTATGTATCTTTCAAAAATTGAAACGGCAGATGGGATGCTTAAATTTAGCAATGTTAATATTCAGGAAATAGTCGATGAATCATTTGACCGTGTTATGGGTATCTCAATTGCAAATAATATTAATCTTAAAAAGATAAATTTCCAAAACATTGACATAAATGCAGACAGTGAAAATTTAAAAACAGCCATAACAAATATTCTTTCAAATTGTTTACGATATGCCAAAACAGAAATAGAGGTTATTTTGAATGTTTACCCTCATAATATTTCTATTACAATATCTGACGACGGTCCCGGTATAAACCCGGAAGAATTGCCTCATATTTTTGAACGCTTTTACAAAGGTAAAAAAGGTAAATACGGGCTTGGTCTTGCAATAGCAAAAGCGGTTGTTGAAGGACATAAAGGTCAAATCTATGCTTATAATAAAAACCATATTTCAGATGATATTGATTCGATTCAGACCGGCGCTGTGTTTGTTATAACATTACCAAGAGAAGAAAAAAACATAAAAAAGAATTTTGAGCTTTCGAAATAAATTAAACAATATTTGCAGGAATGATTAACAGATTTAGTGAACGTTAAAAACAAGTTCGGCACTAAAGCATTAATAAAAAGCTTGAGACATTGATCTTAGGTCTCAAGCTTTTTTTATGATTGTTATTTAAAATTATTTTTAATTAAATATTATTTTTGAAGTTCATAATGCATAATAAGTAATACAGCATCATTATAACTTTGTACTCCGCTTTCTACTCCTTGAGCTTTTATGAAAGCATCATTAACGTCATCAGAAGCATCCATAATCTTTCCTTCAAACTTTTTCCAGTAGTCATTTACATGATGCAAATCATTTTTTACCTTATCAGATAATAAAGAATAAACTTTATTATAAAGTTCTTTATCAATAGAATAAAGTTCATTTGATAAGGATGTGAATGCAAACAGATAACCTGAATAACGATAATCCGCATTTTCTGAATTTATGCAAGAAATATATGCAAAAAAGTTACATTCATCTTCTCGTGCAAATCCGCAAGTATGCGCAAGTTCGTGGGCAGCATTCATAGGAATACGGCACTCCGGAACATCTGTATTTACATTTGGTTCGCAAAACAGAGGCATATACAGCCCACATATACCGGTATATGACCACAAAGGAGAGATCATAACACTTTTTACACGAGACTGCGGTATAAAAAGAAATTCATATTCAGGAACAATATTTTTATAACCGTTTTTAGCATCTGCCAGGGTGTTTTCCAAGCTTTTTGAAAAAGTCATAAAACCGTTTTCATCCTCGTTAGTTTTAAGGCGTTCCAAATTTGCTTTTTCTGCCATTTCTTTACAAACAGAATATATTTCCTGGGATGTAAACATACGATTATTATCATACCCCATAAGTTCATACGCTGAATGTCTGTAAAAATTTACGCCGTGCATAAGCATATAAAGTAAAAACGCAAAAGAGAAAACCCCTAAGCAGGAGTATAAAAAAGATCTGAATTTTAACTTTTTCATAATCATTAAAACAATACAGATAATTATAACTGCAATTAAAACATACAGCATAACTTCAGTAAGAGAAAAAGGAATAAGCCCGGAGAAAAAGCCTATAATATGTGATAAAACAATAAATACACCACGAGAAAAAAAACCTTCCACCATATCCGGAAAGAAAGGTGAAATAGCACAAAGAAGGATCCCTAACCCGAGTGGAATTAATAATAATAATAAGACCTTCGGATTAAATTTTATTTTTCTGTTTCCCTTTTTTTTCTTTGACATAAAATACACCTCCGTAAATATATTACCAGAAAATATAGATCTTAGAAAAACATAATTACAAAAAAAATGTATTATTTTTATTAAGAATAAAGACAGATGTATAAAATACCAATTTTAATACAACTACATTTTTTTATATGGAGAAAAAGGCTATGAAAAAAGTAATGTTCATACAGATTACATCAATCTTAAACTTCAGGTTTATAAGGATTTTTATGGTTTTTGAAGAGAGTGAAGATTATATAGCTATGTCAAAACACATAAAAGCTAAACCTGATTCTTTTTCATTACAAAAGCAATCATTCAGTTTAAGAGATATTAGTTCAGATATTTTTAAGCAAGACATTGGTGCTATAAAGTCAAATGCAATGTGTATTTTTGTATTGTCGCATATAAAAAGAAGATTAAAATAAATTGAAACACCGTACCATATATTGGTGCGGATTTTTTTATTATATTGGCTTGACATTTTGGTAATATTGTGGTAAAATGTTAAAGATATAACAATATAATTATAGGAGAGATTACCTAATGTGGAAATATGTCTTAAAAAGGGTGCTGCTGGCAATCGTAACAGTTTTTATCATTGTTGCTATCACATTCTTTGCAATGAACGCCATTCCGGGCGGCCCATTTCAAAAAGAAAAAGCGCCTGACCCAGCGGTTCAAAGACAACTCGAAGAAAGATTTCATTTAGACAAACCTATTTGGGAACAATTTTTCATATATCTTGGAAATATGTTTCACGGGGACTTGGGCATTTCGCTTAAAAACGGAAGAGATATTGCTCAAACAATATCCGAAAGTTTTACAATATCTGCAAAATTAGGTGGGGCATCAATTGTTGTTGCTCTTGCTTTTGGATTATTTTTCGGCTGCCTTGCTGCAATTAAACGAAACTCATGGGTAGACCGTGGAATAATTTTCTTATCCACACTATTTGTTGCAGTTCCATCATTTGTTTTAGCAACGATACTATTACTGATTTTCTGCTTATTATTACAATGGGTTCCGGTTTGGTCTTCATCACCGACCATTGCTAACTATATTTTACCGGTTATCGCATTGGCGTTATACCCAATGTCATATATAATCCGCTTAACAAAATCCAGTATGCTTGATGTACTTGGGCAGGATTATATTCGTACCGCACGTGCAAAGGGTGTATCTGAAACAAAAATCATATTTAAGCATGCACTCAAGAATGCTCTTACACCTGTTATAACATATGTCGGCCCTCTAACAGCTTATACGCTTACAGGTAGTATGGTTGTTGAAACAATTTTTACAATTGGCGGCCTTGGCTCTAAATTTGTATCAGGTATTACAAACCGTGATTACCCAATGATAATGGGAACTACTATATTCCTTGCATCTTTGATAGTTCTATTTACCTTGGTAAGCGACCTACTTTATAAGGCCGTAGACCCAAGAGTAAAATTTGATTGAGGAGGATGCACATGAAAAACGATAAATTCCCTAAAAAGCATTTTTTAAGTATGCAGCTTGATCTTTCAAAGTTTGAGCCGGCGACAGAATCAGAAAAAGAACAACAACAACAGATGGGAAAAAGTACAACATTTTTCCGCGACGGCATGAAGAGTCTTTTTAAAAACCCTCTTGCAGTAGGAAGTATAATTGTTCTTTTCTTTATTATATTAGTAATTATAGTAGCTCCGTTTATATGTCCATATGGATATGAAGAAATAATTGAAATCAACGGTGTAAAAGATACTACGACAAAAAACTTGCATCCGTTCCAATATTCTGATGCAGAACGTCTTTTCATGAAAAAAGATGCCGTGTTCATGGGATGGAGCACTAAACGAGTTTATTTACTTGATAATCAAGCTTATGTCGACAGCCTTGTTGAGCAAGAAGGCACTCTTGTAACAAACTCTTTTGAATTAACAAAAAACACAACACTTTATGCAGTATGGGGTGTAGATGAAGATAAAAACGGTGTTGTAGATTTTGGATCAGAATTATTTAATTATAGCGGTGAAAGCAATCTTCTCGGAAAGAAAGCAGGTGAAGCTGCTACTTTAAGAGTTAAATATAACTCTAACGGCGGTGTGGGTGAACTCCCGTCAGAAGGACGTTATGCTCCCGGAGATATCATTGTTCCTGTTTCACAAGTAGACTTTGTAAAAGAGGGGCAAAGCTTATTCCCGCACATATTCGGAACAGACGATCTCGGGCGTGACTATTTTATAAGAGTTGTTTACGGAACTCGAGTTTCACTTGTTGTAGGTCTTTTTGCAAGCCTTATAGTTTTAATAATCGGCTTGCTTTACGGATCGATTTCTGGGTATGTTGGGGGAAAAACAGACCTAATAATGATGCGAATTGTAGATATAATATATTCATTGCCAGATATGCTTGTTGTAATTCTGTTATCGGCTGTGCTTGATTCGGTTTTTGCAACTTCGCTGGACGGAACAATATTTGCAAAATTGGGTACCGGAATGATAAGTATTTTTATTGTATTTGGATTGCTTTATTGGGTTGGTATGGCAAGACTTGTCAGAGGCCAAATTTTATCAATTAAAGAACAAGAATATGTATTGGCTGCAAAGTCATTAGGAGCAAAACCAGGTAGAATAATAAGAAAACATATTCTCCCCAACTGTATAAGCGTAATAATAATATCAACAGCACTTCAAATTCCGTCTGCTATATTTACCGAAAGCTTTTTAAGCTTTGTAGGATTAGGTGTTCAGGCGCCTATGCCTTCACTTGGTTCTTTAGCAAATGCTGCAAGAAGTGGCTTGCCTGAGAGCGCATATAAATTATTATTCCCCGCAGGGGCAATTTGTTTAATAGTTTTAGCATTTAACCTTTTGGGCGACGGTCTTCGCGATGCCTTCGACCCGAAGCTTAGGAGGTGACCGGTTATGGCTGAAAAAATACTTGAAGTAAATAACCTTCAAACATCATTCTTCACTGATGCAGGGGAAGTAAAAGCCGTTAACGGTGTTTCTTTCAATCTTGAAAAAGGGCAAACTCTGGGTATAGTCGGAGAGTCAGGTTCAGGAAAATCAGTTACGGCATATTCTATATTACAAATTCTCGATAATCCCGGTAAAATTGTTGGCGGTGAGGTCTTATTCGAAGGTCAAAACATCGTAGGCTGCAGTAAAAAGCAAATCAGATCTATTCGCGGAAATAAAATAAGTATGATCTTTCAGGATCCAATGACATCTTTAAACCCGGTTTATACAATTGGGAATCAGCTTTCCGAGGCTATCATTCTTCATACCGGACGCAATAAAAAACAAGCAAAAGAGCGTACTATTGAAATGCTTAAGCTTGTCGGAGTTAATGATCCGGGGAAACGTGTTAAACAATATCCGCATGAACTTTCAGGCGGAATGCGACAGCGTGTTATGATAGCAATGGCATTAGCTTGTGAACCTGACATTTTAATTGCAGACGAACCCACAACAGCTCTTGACGTAACTATTCAAGCACAAATTTTACGACTTATGCAGGATTTACAGAAAAAGCTTGGTATGGCAATTATTATGATAACCCATGATCTTGGCGTAATAGCTCAGATATGTGATAAAATAATAGTACTTTACGGAGGCAAAGTCTGCGAACGCGGAACAGCAGACGATATTTTCTATTCGCCTAAACATGAATATACAAAAGGGCTTTTACGATCAATTCCGAGTATTGATAATACAAAAAAACGTCTTGTTCCTATCGGCGGAACACCGATAGATCTTCTTCATATGCCTAAAGGGTGTCCCTTTTCTTCACGTTGTGATAAGGCTATGAAAATCTGTTTGGAAAGTATTCCGGATGAAATAGATTTTGGTGGCGAGCATTCTGCTTGTTGTTGGGCTGAAGTTGAAAAGATGTATAAAAACACAGACGGGGAGGACAAAAAATGAGCAGTGATTATCTGATAGAAGTACAAGATTTAAAACAGCACTTTCAGATAAAAACGGGCTTTTTTAATAAAACCCCGTTAAAGGCCGTAGACGGAGTAAGTTTTAAAATTAAAAAAGGTGAAACATTAGGCCTGGTAGGAGAATCAGGCTGCGGAAAAACAACTGTGGGCAGAACACTGATGAGGCTTTATACTCCAACATCAGGCAAAGTACTTTATGACGGTGTTGAAATTACGGATAAAAACATTCATGACTATCGTAAAAAAATGCAAATGGTATTTCAAGACCCATACTCATCCCTTAACCCGAGAATGACGGTTGCTGATATAATAGGCGAACCACTTGACATTCATAAACTTTGTGCAACTAAACAAGATCGAGAAAGAAGAATCGCAGAGCTTATGGATCTTGTCGGTCTTAACAACGAACATTCACGACGTTATGTTCACGAATTTTCAGGAGGACAACGTCAGCGTATAGGCATTGCCCGTGCTCTCGCCGTTAATACAGAGTTCATTGTTTGTGATGAGCCTGTATCAGCTCTTGACGTATCAATTCAAGCTCAGGTAATAAATATGTTTGAGGACCTACAGAATAAAATGGGGCTGACATATTTATTTATTGCCCACGATCTTCTTATTGTTAAACATATTTCAAATCGTATTGCAGTTATGTATCTTGGTAAAATTGTGGAGCTTGCTGATTCAATTGAACTCTGCGAACAGCCGCAACACCCCTATTCTATCGCACTTTTGTCTTCAGTACCTGTACCTGATCCGAATCAGGCGCGCGTTAACAAAGGTATAATTTTGGAAGGAGACGTTCCAAGTCCTTTAAGGATGCCCAGTGGATGTGCTTTCCGTACAAGATGTCCGTATGCAACAGAAAAATGTGCACAAGAATGTCCGCCTTTAACAGACAGAGGTAACGGGCACTTATTAGCTTGTTGGAACAAATAACATTTTTTTCATAATTTTTATCAAAATCTTGACAAAATCATTTTTTTAGTGTATAATACATCATATTAATATTTTATTTTAATTACCAAACCCCAATAGAGGGTTGTAATAAATTTTTAGGAGGAATTTTTGATGAAATTCAAAAAAGCATTGGCAATTGTTCTTTCTTTTGTTCTTGTGCTTGCTATGTTTACAGCTTGTACAAACAATAAAGAACAAAAACCTTCGGGCAACACAGACAATAATCAATCAACAGAGAAGCTTTATCCAAATCCCTATGATGCTTCAAATTGGGATGAGTACAACAACCTTATAGCACAAATAAAAGCAGAAACTGATTTTGCTAAGCGTGAGGAGCTCATGCATAAAGCTGAAGACATCCTCATGGCTACAGGTGCTATTTGCCCGATTTATTATTACAATGACATCTACATGATGAAAAACACTGTTAAAGGTTTCTATGCAAACGTTTACGGTACAAAATTCTTTATGAATGCTACAAATGGCGATAACAAAACATTAAAAATCAATCTTGCTTCCGAACCCGACAGACTTGACCCGGCTTTAAACAGTTCTGTTGACGGAGCTTGTCTTGCAGCAAATTCATTTGCAGGCCTGTTTACATACAATGACAAGGGTGAAGTAATCCCCGCGCTTTGTGAAAAATACACAGTAAGTGACGATGGTCTTACCTATGTTTTCACTCTTAAAGATAACCTCAAGTGGTCTGATGGATCTGCACTTACAGCAAAAGACTTTGAGTATTCATGGAAAAGAGCTGCAAACCCAGAAACAGCAGCAGATTATTCCTACATGCTTAACGGAATTGCAGGTTACGGCACAGACGCAGGCATCAATGTTAAAGCTTCAGATGACGGAAAAACATTTACAGTTGTTCTTTCTGCCCCCTGTGCATACATGCTTGACCTCTGCGCATTCCCCACTTTCCTTCCTGTAAAACAAAGTGTTGTTGAAAGCGCTACAGGCTACCGCGGTTCTGATGGTAAAATTCTTGATGCAGGCGCATGGGCTACAAATGCAGGATTTGTTTCTAACGGTGCATACATTCTTGAAAGCTGGAAACACAACGAGAGTATGGTTTACGTAAAGAATCCTAATTATTACGATGCTGCAAACGTAAAAATAGAAAAACTTGAATTTATGCTTTCTGCAGATGATACTGCTATTTTCTCAGCATACGAAGCAGGAAACCTTGATTTCATTGATACGGTTCCTAACGACAAGCTTGCTGAACTTAAAGCACGTCCCGACTTCTATAAAATTGACCAACTCGGAACATATTACGTTTCATTCAATGTAAAGAGCAAACTCTTCACCGGTCTTAGCGGCACAGATGCAAGCAAACTTAGAATCGCTCTTTCTCTTCTTATAGACAGAAATTACATTGTTGAGACTTGTGGTCAGACAGGTCAACAAATAGCAACAAGTTTCATTCCTGCAAAAATGCTTGATGGTCAAGGCGGCGAATTCAAAGCAGAAAATAACGGATATACATATCCTGTTAAAAATTCACTTGGTTACTTCTTAGAAGGTTCTGATGAAGAAGAATTCGCAAAGAACAAAGAAGCAGCTGTTGCAATACTCAAAGAACTTGGCTACACATTCGGAAGCGACGGCAAAATTACAGGTGATAAAACTATAAACTTTGAATACCTTGTTAACGAAACTTCAGGACATATTGCAATTGCACAATGCATTCAACAGGATTTAGCAAAAGTAGGTATCACAATGACAATTAAAACTATTGACTGGGATACTTTCCTTGCTGAAAGAAAAGCAGGTAACTACGATATCGCTCGTAACGGTTGGGTTGCAGACTTCAATGACCCGATTAACTTCCTTGAAATGTGGACTACAAAGAGCGGTAACAACGATTGCCAATTTGGTAGATAATAGAACTTTATAACTTAAAATTCCCCACAGAAATGTGGGGAATTTTGTATTTTTATTCTTCAATAAAGCTTTAACAGCTGTATAAAAGAAACTAATTACAGAATGTAATTAGTTTACCTGAGAAACACTCAGTATGCAGTATTTACCGTACAAAAAGCACTTTGTGTTTTCTTTGTAACCGATGGTAATAAAACAGTATTTACGCTGAAATTTAAAAACATACAGTCATGGTGTCGGGTACAAGGGTAAATACAAAATCTCATTTTGAATAAATGATTCTAAGAATCAAATTACCTATGTAAATAGTTTTTAATAAAACAATAACTGTTGAGGTAACTTACTCAACAGTTATTATAAACCCATTTATGTATAAATTCTATACTGTTTGTGGTCCCAAATATCTATCTTGATCGAATGCAATAATTGCCATGAAAATTATACTTAAGAAAATCAAACCCACCGCAAACCCATCACTTTTACCAAAAGCTCTTGAAAGCTTTATCATGGTAATAATAGTGAATACAAAACCTACGATCGGAATCAACATCATTAAAAACCACCAACCATTACCCCATGTGATTTTATATAAAATATATGCATTATAAAAAGGAATAATTGCTGCCCAACCGGGCTGTCCGGCTTTTTCGAAAATACGCCAAGTTACTATAATTCCAAATACTGAGACCGCTAAAACAATAAAACCCCAAAATATCATGGCCCCACCCAAAATAGCACCTGCTACTTCAGAACCGTATTCATAAGCCTCCACATCCATAACTAAATACCCCCAAATAATATTATTTTGACTGTTTACGTCATTGTATATATATTATCATAATAATACATATATGTCAACAAAAATCGGTGTAAAATAAGTTAAAAACTTTTTTACACCGATTTTTATATAAACCTATTTAATTATTCTTACTCTTACAACGCCGTCTATTTGCTCAATTTTATCAGCCAGCTCTTTATTTTCAAGAGTAGATGCCAAATCAATAATTGCATACGCATTTTGACCTTTAAACTTAGAAAGCATATGGTCAATATTTATATTGTTCTCGCTAAGTACAGCAGTTATTTGTCCAAGCATTGTCGGTATGTTCTTATGTAAAACACAAATACGAGTCCCTGTACTTCTTTCACAATCAACATTAGGATAGTTAACGCTGTTGCGAACATTTCCTGAAATAAGATAGTCTGAGAGCTCTTTACATGCCATAACTGCACAGTTATCTTCGCTTTCCGGAGTAGATGCACCAAGATGAGGTATAGCTATTACGTTTTTCATATTAAGTGTTTTTTGATTGGGAAAATCTGTAACGTAACACGAAACCTTACCACTTTCAAGTGCTGATTCGATTGCACTATCGTCTACAAGTTCGCCACGGGCAAAGTTAAGAATACGAACACCGTCTTTCATTTGAGACAAAGCATCAGCATTTATTAAACCCTTAGTATCTGCATTATAA
Source organism: Clostridiales bacterium (assembly GCA_003343705.1). Taxonomy (GTDB): domain Bacteria; phylum Bacillota; class Clostridia; order Oscillospirales; family UBA644; genus QAKR01. Next base: position 35,785 of record QAKR01000010.1, read on the forward strand.
GGTACATGAACTGTAATGTAATCACAGTTTGCGTATATATCTTTTACATCTTTTACATTATGTATGCTTCTTGACATTCTCAATGCGTTATCGACAGAAAGGAATGCATCGTAGCCGTAAACTTCCATACCAAGACGGACTGCAACATTTGCAACTAAAATACCGATTGCTCCAAGGCCTATTATACCGAGCTTTTTACCGGATATTTCAGGACCTGCAAACTGTGACTTACCTTTTTCTACAAGTTTGCCAACTTCATCCCCGCTGTCCTTTAATGTTTTCGCCCAGTCGATTGCATCACTGATTTTACGAGAAGAAAGGAGTAGCCCGGCTAAAACAAGTTCTTTAACAGCGTTTGCATTAGCTCCAGGTGTATTAAAAACAACAATGCCTTTATCAGAACACAAATCCACAGGAATATTGTTTGTACCAGCACCGGCTCTAGCAATTGCGCGTAAAGAATCGTTCATCTCATACTCGTGAAGGGATGCCGAACGTACAAGTATTCCGTCAGGATTTTCACACTCGTCAAGTGCTGTAAAGATATTTTTATCAAGAAGATCCAAGCCTATATCAGCAATTTTATTAAATTTTCTTATTGTATACATTATTAGTTATTCCTTTCAAATTCCTGCATAAAGGCAATAAGCTTTTCCACACCTTCAACAGGCATTGCATTATAAATACTTGCTCTCATGCCTCCGACAGATCTGTGGCCCTTAAGATTTACAAAACCAGCTGCTGTTGCTTCTTTGACAAATTTAGCATCAAGTTCCTCGTTACCTGTTACAAACGGGATATTCATAATTGAACGATCCTGGCCCATAACAGTCGGATTAAACATTTTAGAATTATCTAAATAATCATAAAACATATTTGCTTTTTTATAATTGATTTCCGCCATTTTATCAAGTCCACCCAGTTCTTTAATCCATTCAAGAACAAGTTTGCAAATATAAATTGCATATGTAGGCGGGGTGTTATACATTGAATCGTTTTTAGCATGTATTTGGTATTTAAACATTGTGGGAGTTATATCCATAGGTTCTGTTATTAAGTCTTCACGTATAATAACAACAGTCAAGCCGGCAGGCCCCATATTCTTTTGCGCACCTGCAAAAATAAGACCGAATTTAGAAACATCGACAGGTTCGCTGAGTATGCATGACGACATGTCTGAAACAAGAGGGACATCTCCAGTGTCAGGAAGTTCAGCAAAACGTGTACCGTATATTGTATTGTTTTGGCAGATATAAAAATAATCTGCATCTGCATCGAATTTACTTTTGTCAAGCTCTGGAATGTAATTGTATGTCTTGTCTTTGGAGGATCCGACTACATTAACTGTACCATAACGTGATGCTTCTTCAAAAGCTTTATTTGCCCATTGACCGGTAATAACTAAATCTATTTTCTTTTTCTTCATAAGGTTCATGGGAATCATTGCAAATTGAGAAGATGCACCGCCTTGTAAAAATAATACTTTATAATTATCCGGAATATTCATAACTTCACGCAAAAGTGTTTCACATCCAGAAATTATGCTTTCATATACTTTAGAACGGTGGCTCATTTCCATAACGGATTGGCCGCTCTCACCATAACAAAGCATCTCACTTTGTGCTTTTCTTAATACTTCTTCAGGAAGCATCGAAGGACCTGCTGAAAAATTATAAACTCTGCTCATTTTCTACTCCTCCAAAATAATCTTTTAATAAATATAATTATACACATTATTTTATTATATGTCAAGAGTAATTTTCCTAAATTGGCAAATAATTAACAAACTTTTTTTCATCCTCCTATTTACTTTTTGATTTTAATATTGTATAATGTATATATGGAGGAATTATTATGAAAAAAACTATTAAGTTTAATGCTTATATGCATTATTATATTCAGTTTTTCATCTGCATTTTATGGTGAAGAGCTTATGAAATTTACAGTTGAAGGTGCGTCCGGAGGCGTAGGTGAAATTGTAACAGTTAATATTAAGTTAAGTGAAAAATCAAATATTACTGAAATGCTTTTAACGCTTTATTATGATTCAGATTATTTAAAATTTAGAGATTTTTTTGTAGGAGATATTCTCAAACAAGGCATTTATGAATTTAATGAGAAGTTAGATAGCCGAATGAAGTTTGCATATATTTCAGCTAATCCTCTTATACAAGGTTCTACTATTTTAAGCATTTCGTTTGAGATCATAAATGCCGCTGAAAATAACAAGGAAGTGCCGCTGACGTTGCAGATAGACGAAGCTGCAAACGGCAATACGGCACTGGAGTATAAGGTGGAAAATGGGTCTGTTATTATAGACAACACACAGACACTTAAGCGAGGGGACGCAAACGGAGATGGCGTTTTTAACATGGACGACCTTGAGTTTGTTAAAAATTATATATTAGGCAAGGACAATCTTGCTAAAAATTTCGATCTTAACGGAGATTCTGTTTGCGATATCTGTGAGTATATAAAACTTCGTGATATGTTATAACTTTAACAAGCTTAAGCCACATCATCTTAAAAAATATATTTTGCAAGTTTTTAAGAATATGGTTAAACGATAGATTAAATCTTACGTCATTCAATGTTTTAATATTATAAGAGCTCTTAAGCCTCACTATTTTTTCATATTTGCAAATTTTTGTTTTGTCGCCTGTCCTCCGCGGATATGACGTTCTGCCTTATTTTTATCCAAAACACGACGAACTCGCGTAAACATATATGGGCTTATTTGCTCAAGACGCTCACTGACATCCTTATGAACAGTAGATTTTGAAACTCCAAAACGTTTTGCAGCGTCACGCACTGTTGCATTTTGCTCGCAGATATATTCAGCAAGTGTCAAAACCCTTTGTTTTATGTAATCCATTAAAATCCCTCCGGTTTATTGTTATATTTAACAATATGCCGGAGGGATTTTATTTATTCGGAGTTATATAAGTACTTTTTAATAATAATATATTTTTTTAATTATATAAATAAATGTTGAGGTTAAACCTCAACATTTATCATATAGCCTATTTATTAATTACATTCTGCAGTCAACGGACCGGCAAGCTCTTTAAGATAAAACAGTTTACCGGGAAGTGTAGGTATAAACGTAGAAGTGATGTGCATATCAGGGCCGTAATGGAGCGTTGTAAGGAAGCTCATACCCTGCCAAGACATTCCTCTGCCGAGCATGCCGTCAGCCCCACCAATAGCATAATCAGCCTGCAAGAAGAGACCGGGACCTATTGTGTTGGCACGGCACGGTACCAATGTTGTTCGTGATTTGAAGCTGGTAATAGCATTTTGTTCTATTGTAAGCGGATGAAGCTTTGCACCAATACGGTAATTTTGCTGTTTCCATTCTTCAACGCTCTTGAATTCAGCTGCAAATTGAGGCTCCCAAAATGCGATATGGCACATTCTGCCTATACCGTATATTAAAACAAGCTTAACGCCTTCGGCTTTAAGTTTTGCAATTTTTTCAGGATATGTAGGAAGATTTGTTTTTGTTGCAAAATTTCTCTGACTTTCGGGAACTGTTAATTTACCGAGTTTATTAAAGAAAGCTTCTTTCATTGAATATTCAAAAGAAGCGGGGTCTGTGGATGGCAATGTGTTACCATCCCCGTCTGCCCATTCGTCCATATTAAAAGTATAAACATGTGAGCATGAAACATTCCATTCTTTTAGGAAGTAAACAGCCCATTTATACATACCCATCGGTCCGACAGGAATTATCATTGCGAGTTTTTCACCTTTATCGCCGGCCTTTTTAATCTGCATTGCAATTTCATGCCCCATAAGAGTATCAAAATCGTTTATGTTGTCGCAAGGGATAGGTTTAAATTTCTTGTTCCAGAAGTTTTCTTTTTTAACGCCTTTTTCACAGCAGGCGTCGATTTTCGCCATATCCCATCCTTGCGGATAAAATCCGTCAAGAAGAGAATCTTTAACGGTAGACATAAAATCCATAATATTACCTCCAAATTATTATTCGTTAATATAATCAAGTGCAGCCATTATACCTTTTTTAATAGCCGTGGTATCTTTACCATGTTTTGAACAAAGCTTTAATGCACCCAAAAGTCTGTCATTAGGTGCTAGTTTTCTTTCGGTTTCACGGCCTACTCGCTTTGTAGTATCGCCGAGATATTTATTCTTAAAACGAAACATTAAATCATCAGCATAAGCCAAAACTTCTTCTTTGGGCTTATTGTGCTCTTCAGCCAGAGACTCGGCAGAAGCGTACATGGCTTGTTTTACTGTTTGAGATATTTCTTCGTCTCCCATTGCCTGCCAAATATATTCATATCCCTTTTGCATACCTGTATATGCAGCAAGGGCATGCCCCATATTATGCAAAAACAGTTTAGACTGAATATAGTATTCAAACGGCTCTGACGGTACCATTCCTTTAATCTCAGGAATAGGGTTTTTAAAAGCAGCTTTGTCAACGGGCAAGGTACAAAACGGTTCAACCCAGACTTTGTTTATATCACCTTCGCGCATTTCATCTGTCATAACAGGGACCATTCTCCCGACGCTTGCCTCAACAAAACCAACATCATCGCGGTTAAGATCCATAAGGTCTTTAAGATATTTGTCGGCATTCATAAGGTTTTCACAGATAATAATGTCAACGCCTTTTTCACGTTTTTCAATACCTTCTGCAAGAACTGGAGCTATATACGGTAAAACACGAACTCCTGCGGACGTAAAAATAATATCCGCTGTAGCTATCTCGTCAACCGCGTCATTTGAATGTACGGCACGAACGTTTTTTATAATTATTTCCTCTTGTTTTTCATTAGAAACAATTTTTATTGGGTAACATTTATCGGCATTGATTTTATCTATCATTGCCTGATTAACATCAATAAAAACCGTTTCAAATCCGCTTTGATATAAAAGCTGACCTAAAAAACCTCTGCCGATATTACCTCCGCCGTAAACAATTGCTTTTTTCATAATTTTTAAGTGTCCTTTCTTTTGCTGTTTCAACCTGCTTCATGAGTTCTCATATATTCACAGATTTCTTCATAACTTTTAATTCCTGTAGATGCGCCTTTTGCCATTATACAAAACGTTCCAACGGCGTTTGCAAGCTTTCCGCAATCTTTAAAAGAAAATCCTTTTGCAAGACCCGTTAAAAATCCTGCACAAAAACTATCACCTGCACCGGTTGTATCAACCACTTTTTCTTTTGTGTAAGTAGGAAGATAGATGGGATCAGAATCTTTTGTTTCACGGATATATGCACCGTGTTTACCGTTTTTGATAACAACGTGTTTTACACCCTTGTCAAAGAAACAGTCTGCAATTTTATCCAAATCTTCTGTCCCCGCAAGCTTTGCTGCTTCATCAATTGAAGGCATAAAAACGTCAACATATTGAAGGCAAGGCTCTAAAAGGCTCATCCAGCGATTTTTACTGTCCCATGCAGTGTCAAGGACAGTCATTTTACACATTTCACGAGCTTTTTTTAGTGTTCTGGCACAACCGTCTCCGTCAAACGCGTCTAACAGCATCGTTCCGGCAACAAAGACTATTTTTGATTTTTGTATAACATCAAAGTTAACGTCATTGAAGTCGTATGTTCCGTTTGCGCCGACACAGTGTAAAAACGAACGCTCACCGGTTGATGAAGATAATACAACGGAAGCTGATGTTTGTGTTTTATTATCAACAACGATCCCATCCACATCAACACCATATTTCACAAGCTCATCTTTAAGAAACGCACCGAAGCTGTCGTTCCCTATCTTGCCCAGAACAGCTGTCTTTATACCGATTTTTGCCATGTCTATGCCTGCATTCATCGCACAGCCGCCCGAAAATGTTTCTATACTGTCAACTCTTTCCAAAAGACCGGCTTCGGGAACTTTATCAACCGGCTTTGTGATAACATCAGCAACAAGGTTGCCTATGCAAGCAACGTCAATCACGGCAATAACCTCCTTGGTTGAACCTTCGGATAAACAAACGCTTGAGTAAATGCTTCAGCGTATTGCACGCCGCATTGTAATCCCCTGTATTTTGCGCAAGTTCTGACAAAATCCGCAAAATCGATATTATCGTGATCACGCATCCACTTTAATTGGCTTTCATGGCACTCAAGCATTTCAAGTTTAAGGTCGAATGTATCTGTTATATCAACATATTCTGTTGGATTAAACCCATGTCCTGCAAGATTATCCATATAGTAAAGGGGAACAACCTTTGCTGCTTTTCCGGTTCCGTAATGGGGGACAGTTGCTGCAAAAGACGCATCAAAAACAAGTCTACTTACCGCAACATGGTCACACATATAGTCCGTGGGAGCATGTGTTATTATAAGGTCAGGATCGGCATAACGTATAACATCAATGATTTTATTACGCTGATCCATATCGCCGCCGTTTACCAAAAGGTCACCTATATCGCAGGTTATAACCTCTATCCCTGCAAGCTCCCCTGCCCTTTTTGCTTCGCCGATACGGATTTTTCTTAACTCGTCCGGCATTAAAACCTCATGGCCCATATTGCCGTTGGCAACATGGCAAACAACAACTTTATCGCCGCGTTTTGCACATTTTGCAAGAGTTCCGGCGCAATTTATTTCCATATCGTCGGGATGGCACCCGATTGCAAGTACGTTCATATAAATACCTCTTCTCGGTCAACAAAAAACCACTATTTTATTTATTCCAGTTCCATGGCATCAGAATACGCTCATCAACGTCAGAGAAAATCTCCAAAATTTTTGAACGTGTGCTGTCGGAAATTCCCGAAGCGTTTGTGAGAACAAGATTTTCCTTAACCTGATCGGGAGTTTCACTACCCAAAACAAGGGAGGTAACACCGTCAAGATCACGAATGAAAGTTAAGGCTATTTCAGCAATGGATTTATTTTCTTCTTCCGAAAGTTTGCGCAGTTTTCTTAAAGGTTCTTTTGCAAGCTGTAAAACACCTTCCGGAAGTGTTTCAGGGTCACGGAAGAAAAGCCCCTGTAAAAACACGCTTCTTATAAAGACTATAATATCTGCTTTCTTCAACTTTTCAAGCCCGCCGCAAAGAACGTTTTTAGTATCCATCATATTAAGCGGAAGTTGAACAGCTTCATAAAGATCGTTTTTAACAACATCGTCTATGTATTTTGTAGAATTAAGAGAAACACCGACACGCTCAATCAAACCTTCACTTTTAAGCTTTTTAAGAGCATTAGGTAAAACGTCACCGTAATCAAACATTTCACTTTCACGGTGAAACATTAGAAGAGGGAGTTTATTATAACCGAGCGTCTCAAGTGAATTTTCAACCTGTGCCCGCAAAATTTTCTCAACGTCTTCAAGAGCTGCTGTTTTACCGGTATCTATCATTATTTTAAATTTTGTTACAATGGTAGGCTTTTTCCCTTTATAAGATTTAAAAAAGTCACCTACAACCTTCTCGCTGTCACCATAACCGGAAGCAGTGTCAACAACTTCAATACCACCTTCACATGCTGTAGAAAGAATTTGTGCTGCAGTTTCTGTGGATGGTTTACCAAAAGTATTGTTGATACCGTAGTTTAAACCGAGTTGAACGGCACCGAGAGAAAGCTCAGATATTTCAAGGCCTCTTTGTGTGACTGTTTTCATAAAATATAAACATCCCTTTCTTCGGAACTGTACCTATCAAAAATATATTTTTTAGTACAAGCCCCCGCTTGAAAGAATTATCTTCCAAAATATTTATTAAAGATTGTCAGCTACAGCTTTTTCAATAATCTTTTTCTCGTCTGCTGTTAGCTCTCTGAACGGAGTACGGCAGCAGCCTACATCAATGCCTGTTGCAACGGTTGTCGCATACTTCATTGCGGGAAGGCCTCTTGTTTCAACAATTGCTTGCACGATGTTGTTAATTCTGTGCTGGACATCCTGGCATTCCTTAACTTTGCCTTCGTCAAACAGACGTTTGATTTCAACAAATTTTTCAACTGCATAGTTACAGGATGTTCCGATAGCGCCTTTTGCACCACCCATTAAAGCATATGCAAAACATTCATCTGCGCCGCTGTAAACAAATGCGCCTGTCATTTCAATAAGTCTGTCCATAAGGTAGTAGTTTACATCTGTATATTTAACGGAGTAGATACGTTCATCAGCAAGAAGCTCCTTAAACTGTGCAAGGCTTAGGCCCACACCTGTTGTTGCAGGAACATTATATATCATAACGGGGAGATTTGCCGCATCGGCAAGGTCTGTGTAATATTGTTTAATTTCTGAAGATTGGAAACCATGATAAAAAGGAGGAACAGAAGCAACAGCGCCAGCGCCGGCTTTTTTAGCATGTTGTGCAAGGTCGCAAGCAAGACCTGTGCCGATAGAACCAACATGAGCTACAACCATTTTTCCGTCAGCAGCTTTAATAGCACATTCAAGTGTCTGCTTTCTTTCTTCCTGTGTTAAAAGGAAACATTCTGCGGAAGATCCGCCTACATAAACACCATCCGCACCGCGATCAATAACGCTTTTTGTCAATTTTGTAAGTGTTTCGAAGTCTACCGAACCGTCTTTGTTAAATGTAGTAAATAAGGGGACTAGGATTTCTGCTTTTTTCATTTTAAAAACCTCTTTATAAAATTATTTTTTAGAAATCGTAAGTTTACACTGTGCGTTTGCTGTACCGCTCATATCATAATCGTATTTTAAACCCAAAGGTTCAAGAACACGACGATAAAGTAAATCGCAATGTCCGCAGTAATTATGGTAGGGTTCCATGTTTTTCTTATCGAGAAGTCTGCCTTTTGAAGGACAGTGGTGCATATCAATAACAAAAATATCGTTGTCAAGCGTCATTGTAAAGTCTGCGGCTTCTTCGCTTAAAGCCTTAGCCCAATATTTATAACAACCTTCAATGCCGTCGGCGTGAACACATTCGCCCAAGCGAGGTGCTACATAGTTATCGGAAATATGTTCCCAATATGTTTTTACACCTTGTTCGCCCTCTCGCTTTTCAATGAATTTAAAAAGCTCGCTGTAAGAATAGATAAACTCTGTGCATGAAATCATTTCTGAGGCACCTCCGAAAAAATGAACTTAGCTTTTCCGGTCTTTTCGTCGTAATCCGAAAGGTTAAACTCAAAACCACATATTTGAGCTAAAACAGCATAAAGTATTTTTGTTGTATAGCCGTAATATTTTGACGGCTCATGGCCTGTAGAGCGCATAAATTTCATTGCCGGACACTCGGATACTTCTACTGTAAGGGAATTTTCAACAATGGATGTTTTTAAAACATCAGATGCGTCCTCAGCTTCATATATCTTTTTAAAATATTCATCAAGTTCTGCAAGAGTCATTTTACAATAATAACTTTTAGCATAATCTGTCAGATATTCTTTTACGGCATCCTCGCCGTATCGATCACCTACATAAGCGATTCCCAAATCCAATGAAACATGAAAATCCTTGTGCAAATACTTGTTGTCGGAAGCCCGACGTTCCATTTTTTGCATATTATCAATCTCCAAAATAAAAATCGATTTTATGTGCTATTTGTTTAATAAAAAAAGTAGTATAAACTTCTTTAACTTTATTAACGGGAAACCACATTCAAATAGCGACACTATTTACACTCGTTGGCAAGCGAAAGCGCTGTTTTCACAATCTTTTCACCTGCAGTCTCCTCCAAATAGCTTGTGCAACCAAGTTTTGATTCGTAAACCGTAGGCATAAAGCGATCTTTTGTGGGAATGTAACCGAACAACCCGTTAGAATTTGTTATTATAAAGTTATTTTTAAACGGTGAGTTTTCTTTAATTTGCTTTCCGTATTCAACAAAAACTTCTCCGGGCAGGGCATAAAACGCCGAGTCGCCGACACGAAAAACTTTAACCGGAACCAGTTTTTCTGCATTAGTATCTTTTATATAATTGCGTAAATCGTAATCAAATACCAGTTTAAGTTTTTCAGGATCAGATTGTGAACCAAGAATTTCATCGTCATAAAATTCTACAGTTTTTTCAAGCTTTTCTATCTCAGATTCAACGTCAAAATCCACTTTTCGTTTTTGAAGAGAGAGTATTTCTGTTTTTTGGCTTACACCATTTCCATCCAAGAGTTCAGAGATATTAATTGTTTTTAAAACCTCATCAGCAAGTGCGTTGCCCATTACACGATAATATTCAAAAACCGTGTCTTTATCAGTTTTAACATCAAAATGATTAATGTTTCCGCAAGTGCCAAGTATAAACATTGAAACAAATCGCCATCCGTATTTGTCTTTTAAACGATTTGATAGCTGTGAGGAATAATCACCTGAAAATACATATTCGTCAACACAGTCTTGATGACAAGCAAAGTTCGTTATACAGCCAAGAGGCTTTCCGTCTGTATCTTCAGCAAACATAACAGTAACATCAGGGTCTATTTCTCCGACAGGCTCGACAATATCCGGATTTCTCTTACCTGGGTTTGTTTGAAACGTTCCGTTCTTCATTTTATAAATTCTGTGAAATGAAATACTGTCAAGGAACCCGTTGCCGCAACGCAAACGCGCTGGCTTAAGATTAAAGTTTGCAACTATAACAGCGTCAGCTGCTTTGTCGCAAACAAGTGATATATATACGGGATCTTTTTTAACAAATCGACCCCAATCAACAGTCGGCCCCGCATTATGTAAATGTGTTGCGCCGACAGTAATATTTTCTTCTTTAATATCAGTGTTTTCAGCTACGCGTTTTTTTACGCGATCGGCTATATCTTCTGTGATAAAATTAGCATCAATAGATACAAATGCTATTTTTTCACCGTTACTTTCAAAAAGAACGGTTTTTGCATATATTTTATCTTTTATTGTTTTTGCAAGTCTTTCGTTGAAATATCCGGGCATATTCGTGTAAAGCGACGGAGTTATATCGCTTTCATAAAATGCAATTTTCATTTTAAAAATCCTTTATATAATCCCGTTATTTAATAATAACTAAGATTAGTGTATTCAGCATCAAACGGCGTTTTTGTTCACCACGCGGTGCACAAAAACGCCGCATCCGCAATAAATTAATTATTCAAAAAATTTGTCTACGTTTACAACCTTGTCATTGTCTGCAGCAAAATAAGAAGCTTCAACAATCTTTTGAACCTGTAAGCCGTCTTTCAGAGGAACTTCAACAGGCGCACCTGTTAAAATAGAGTTAGAGAAGCTTTCAACTTCTTTAGTATAAAGGTTTGTACATTCAACATCAAGGGTAGGATGTGAACCGTCTTCAAGAGTTATTTCAACAGAACCTGTATCAAGCTGATGTATTGTATCAAAAGCTGTTACGCAACCTTTTGTACCGTAAAATTCCAAACGCCATTTAGCAGCGGCATCGGGAATATTGAAGTTTGCTTCAACGAATGCGTTAGTACCGTTTTTAAGGTGCATCAAAACGCTGGAGCTATCATCAACTTCATATTTAAATGTTTTAGTATCAATAATAGCAGAAACTTTCTCAACTGTTGTGCCGAGTATACTCTGGATAAGGTCAATACAGTGAACGCCCATATCAACAAAGGCACCACCACCGCTGTTTTTCTTGATCTGTCTCCAACAGTTAGGCATATCGGGATACCAGCATGTAAATTGAGCTTTTGCAGAAACAACCTGCCCTATTCCACCGTCAGCAATGAATTTTTTAATTGCCTGGTTGTAAGCACCAAATCGCATCATAAATCCACAAGCAGACAACACTCCGCAAGCATCAACATCTTTAACAACCTGTTCGCCTTCTTTAACAGTCATGGCAATAGGTTTTTCAAGAAGAATATGTTTTCCTGCTTTAGCAGCTTTAACTGCTTGTTCTGCATGAAAAACAACAGGAGAAGCTATGTATATTGCCTCAACCTCAGGGTTTGCAATAAGGTCATCGGCATTTGTATAAGCATACTTTGCATTATATTTAGTCTTTAAACCCTCGATAATCTCGGGGTTAACATCCATAACGGCAATAAGCTCCGCGTTCTTGGCAAGAACGAGACCGGGCATTGTACGTCTGTCGGCAATACCACCTGCACCGATAACGCCCCATTTAACTTTTCTGTCCATTTTTAAAATTGCTCCTTTCGAAGATAGAAATAAACCCTAAAAGGGCTGTCAAACGACAGCCCTTGTTGCAGATTTATTATTTCAGGTTCTCGCTGAGTATTTTCTTGAACACGTCTATGCAACGTTGAATATGAACCTCTTCCCATGTGGGGTGGAGGAATAATGAAAGTGTAACGTCACGAAGAGATGCAGCTTTCGGACAAAGGACCTTATCGTATTCAACACTTGCAGGATCAGTGTATTCTTTTGAATCAAACGGGAATTTAGCAGAGCCGAAACCGGTGTGGTTCTTATATGCGTTCTCGTGGTATGCTTCAGGCCAAAGAATTCCGCTGCACGGAATTTTTTCTGCAGCAAGCTTTTTGCAGAACTCAGCAGCTGTAATAGCGCATTTGTTCGGATCGAGATTGATGGGATACCACCAGTAAGAGTTCTTTCTTTCGGCTGTATTAACGGGAAGTTTTGCGATACCGGGAAGTCCTGCAAAAGCTTCGTCGTACATTTTAGCATATTTAAGTCTACGTGCAAGGTTCCAGCTGTCAAATCTTTCAAGTTCATTAATACCGAGAACTGACTGAGGTTCTGTCATACGGTAGTTGAAACCTACTCTGTTATGTACATAAGGAAGTTTTTCTTCCATAGCAAGAAGGTTCATTCTTTGTCTTACATCGTAACCGTGGTCACGGAAAGAACGGCACTCCCAAGCAAGGTCTTCATTATTAGTAACAACCATACCGCCTTCGCCGCCGGTTGTGAAGTGTTTAGACTGGCAGAAGGAGAAGCATCCTACATCGCCGATCAAACCTGCTTTAACGCCTTTATATTCACCGCCGAAGCACTGCGCACAGTCTTCAACAATTTTAAGATTATGTTTCTTTGCAATTTCAAGAATCGGGCCCATATCAGCAACTACACCGTAAAGGTGAACAACCACAATACCCTTTGTTTTAGGAGTGATAAGCTCTTCAATTTTTGAAGGATCAATTGTGTGATCATCAGTAACATCACAGAAAACAGGAATAGCACCGGCCTGTACGATTGCGAAAGATGAAGCAATAAAACTGTAAGAAGGAACGATAACTTCATCACCGGGGCCGATATCTAAAGAAGCCAATGCAATGTGAAGAGCAGCAGTTCCGTTTGTGCAGGAAATAGCAAATTTAGAACCTATCCATTTTGCCCATTTCTCTTCAAACTCAAAACCTTTTTTACCTGTCCAATAATTTACTTTACCGCTTTTTAAACATTCTACAACATCATCGTAGGACTTGGGGTTAAATTGCGGCCACATGGGAAAACCGAGATCAACTATGCCAGTTCCGTTCATTGCGCCGTCTTTTTCTTGTGCCATTTTTAATCTCTCCTTATCAATCTTTATATTCATTCATATCTTACCATATGCTAACAAAAATGTCAATATGGGGCATTGAAAAATAACATTTATTTAACATCTTCGGTAAACAGCATCATAGCGTTTGAAATTGCATATGAACCGACATCTCCTGTTGTGGAGGAAAAGCGTATGTTACTCACATTTTTAAAGCTTTCATTCTCCGTGTATTCCTTAGGGAGATTAAAGGTTACAACTTTTGTTTCCCCGGGCTCCATCCGGCCCGAATCACCGCATGTAATTTCCGAAGAACCAAACGCCATTCTCATAGAAATTCCGAGTACAGGGTCCTTCCCCGTATTAGTAACCATAAAACGTATAGTATTATAACCAGTTAAATCAGGGGAAGAATCTATAAACGCATTTGATTTTATTGTAAGTCTTGTAAGATTTTTATTAAAGGTTACATTTAAAATACTATCTGAAACAGAAACGTTTTCACCATATTTATTTGCAGGAATTGATGCAATTGAATTTTTGACATTTTCATCTGCAAGGTCAAATATCATACGACCGTCACTTATCTTTTGCATAATAAGTTTTTTAAATATTTCAGTTTTCCCGTTTAATGAAACTTCCACATCATAAAAATGTCTTCCTGCATCCGTAAGCAATATTCTATACTCATAAACATCATACTTTTCAGTCTCTTGAGTTAAAATTGCGTCTTTTCCTTCAACTTTTACGGTTGCTCCATGTGGAACATAAAGAGTTAATTCCTTTTTAAATATGTCTTCAACATTATCAGTTATATCAGAGTTTGTTACCACAAGTGGAATAGTATTGTTAATATCGAGACGAATACTATCACGAACTTTGAAGACAATTTCAGTATTTTCAGAAATTATTTTCTTAACACAATTTACAAATGAAGATGACCCCATCTGATCTGCAAGCGAACCGAGATTTTGAGAAACCTGTTTTGTAAACATATTTTCTGCATTTTGTTCACGTGCAGATATGGTATCAATAGGTAAATCTAGTATTTTAGCGTTTTCTTTATATTTCTTATTTTCAAGCTCCATGTATTCATAATCTTCAATACGTTTCAGATACCTGGTGAAAGATTCTCCGTTTACAACAACATTAATTTCACGAAGATTTTCATAAGCAGTTGAAAACACTCCAGAATATATACTATATTCACCTTTATTTAATTCTGTTGCCGCTTTGCCGTCAATTAAAACCTGTGAACCCGGTTTTGCATAAACACGGACTTCTCGCTTATTTGTGCTTTCCTCGTCCATATACGGAAGAACAGTAATTATTGAGTCATTGTCCGACATTATTTCCTGTGCAAGAAGTTGACGCATTTCAAGCATCATTGTTTCGTCATGATCAAAATCACCCATTGTATTATATAAAGGTGCATAATAAGTGTCCATTATTTCATCCACAGTCAAATCTGTAATATTCCACTTATCAAGCTTTTGTTGAATCTTTTCCTGTAAAAGCGTAAGATAAATATTATCTTCAGAACCGTCACGTATACTTTCCATTCGCATTGAGGGAACAGGAATATTCCTGTTTATAACTCCGTCATTTTTACCGCCGATATAAACAAGATATCCGTCACCTGCCGAAATAGGAAATGCATATGGGTCAGTCCATTGAGCACGTGTCTCATAGCTGTCTTTTTCAGGATTATATTTCGCATTGCCAAGGGTTGTAGTCCAGAAAAGATTGCCAGTTATCTGCCAGTCTTTTTGCATCCACATAACAAGGCGGGAAGACATCAGATAATCCTGTATATGATACGACGGAAAAGGATAACGAGGACCAATACATCCATACCACTGAACCTCGTCTCCTGCATCAATTCTGTCTGTAACATATATTTCTTCTTCAGTTGTTTTGCTTGACCATATCCCGCACCAGGCATCAATGGCTCCGTAAAGAGTTGGTCTTGGGGCTGTTGTTGCTTGTGTTCTAACCTCAGAAAACAAGGCTTCAAGCGCAGCTTTTTTACCGTGAGCTTCCCTGTTTATGTCATCCCCGTCCGGAGGCTCGTCACGAATAACGTCGGTTACAAGGGCACTCAGCAGACCATACTCTTTCATTTTATTTAGAAATCTTAAAGAATCGTTACTGATGGAATATGTTCCGTCTGCATTCTTAATAAAACCTACATTATATTTTAAGTTTTGCACACGAGGTTTCTCTAAATAAGTTTTATAAATATCTGCCAAGCCTTCCGGAGTATTACTCGACTCATACATATGACCAGGGTTAATACGATATTCAAGGAAGAAATCAAAATATTGTCTCACTGTTTGGATATAATCTTCGCCGACATCAGACCCTGTTGCGGCCAATGTATTCCAAAGCGACCACATCCAAATTCCGTAATACCCTTCAAAAGGAAGTTCTTCAGGAAGTTCAAAATCCCAGACTTCAATCTCAACGGGGATTTTTATAGTTCCCGAATCATGTGTGACTGTAACTTCTGCAGTGTAAATACCCTCTGCTTGATCTTTCGGAGTAGTAACAGTTATCCAGAAACCTTGATTTTTCCCGGATTGAACATCAACAGTGTTTAAATCCTGATATTCAAGAGGGATAAGTGCATCAGGATACCGACCCACAACAGGATATTCAGCAGCTTGTTTTTCAATATAATAGTAATGCTCTCTGAATAATTGAACTTTTTTTATTGTCTGTCCGCTTCTGCTTGTTGGGGTCGACATTGAAATGCTGATGTTTTTAACGTCTTCATCAAAATTTAGAATAAATTGCATACCTTCAGCTTCATTTTTAGCCAGTGAAGCCGTCAATTTATCAATACCGTTGGGAGCAATTTTCTCCTCTGCACGATATTTTTTTGCATTAGAAACGATAAATACATTTTCTATACCCATTTGTGTCGGCGCTTTACGGACAACAGCACAAGAGGTAAACATTGCGGAAACAATTGAAAAGATAAGTAAAACAGGAATAAACGTCTTTTTCATATCAGCCCTCCTAATTCACATTGTTATCAACGGAAACGACCATTATATTTGAAATTTCATAATACTCGTTTTCGCTTGCCCTTTCAGTCTGTGAAATTTTCAAACTCTGAATATTTTGTAAAGAATTACTATCCAGATAATCTTTAGGGAAGTTTGCAATGACTACTTTTGTTTCACCGGGTAATATTGATCCGGAACTACCGCAAACAACATCAGAAGAACCTGCCGCAACAGAAAGAGATAAACCTATTGCTTTATTTGGGCCTGTGTTTTTAACTTCAAATCGTATTGCCGTATATCCATCGAAATTATTACCTAAAGTAAAAGAATCCGGTTTTATTGTTATCCTTGAAAGCTTGCCTGAAAATTCTGCTTGAAGAGCTGAATTTCCAATATTCAAACCTGTTCCGTATTTATTGGTAGATATCTTAGCAATAGCATCTATTGTGTTTTGATTTGTTAAATCCACCAAAAGAGCACCCTTTTCAACCTGTTGAAGAATAACTTTTTTATATACTTCTGTTTTACCGGCTACAGAAACTTCTACTTCATAAATATAACGGCCGGTGCCAGAAATTTCTATATCATATGTAAAAACGTCGTATCCACTTGCCTGTTTCACTAATTCAGCCGAATTCTTCTCAACCTTAACAGATGCTCCGTGAGGTGCATAGAGAGTTAAACGTTTTTTCAATACACTGTCTGGGTCGCCGCTTATTTCTGCATTTGTAACAACCAGAGGGATGTTATTATTAAAATCTGTTTTTATACAATCACGTATCTTATACGTGGTCTGTATGTCTGTATTTATGATCACCTTTTCGTAATCAATCACGTTGTTTGACTGAGAAAGCTGATCATCCAGAGAGCCTAAATTCTTTATATTTTTAGGTGCAAACATATTTTCTTCATACTGAGCTCTTACCTTTTTATAATCAAGAGGTAATCCTAAAGCCTTAACATTGCTGTCAACAGATTCACAGCCAATTTCTATATACTCATAATCTTCAATGCGCTTAAGATATCTTGAATATTGTTCCCCGTTTATAGAAATTGTTATATGTTTCAGATTCTCGTTGGCAGTTAAAAATATCGATGAATAGGTGCTGTATTTACCGAAATTAGTCTCAGCTGCTTTGTTGCCAGCTATAACAACATCGGCATTGGGTTCAGCATAAACTCGAACCTCTCTCTTATTGGTGCTTTCATCATCCATATATGCCAGTACTGCAACTATCGAACTGTCATTCATAATATCATGCGCCAACTGCTTACGTACTTGCAGCATATACTCAGGAGAATGGTTGTAATCTCCCATGGTATTATAAAGAGGTGCGTAATATGAATCCATTATCTGATCTGCTGTGACATTATCTATATCCCATTCATCAAGCCTTTGTTGAATTTTATTTTGCATAAGACATAAATACTCATTATCTTCATTCCCGTCACGGATACTCTCCAAACGGATCGTCGGAACCGGAGTATTGTGATTTATAATACCATCATTTTCAGTTCCTATATAAATAAGATACCCATCTCCTGCAGGAGGGAAGGCTTGTGGATCGGTCCACTGATCTCGAGATACATAAATTTCTTGTTCTGGTAGATACTTACTATCCACCATGGTGCAATACCAGAAAAGATCACCTGTTATATTCCAATCTTTTTGCATCCATCGAACCAATCGTGAGGACATTAATCTGTCCTGAACGTGAAATGTTGGATAAGGCGCTCTTGGAGCCGTACAACCATACCACCAAACTTCATACCCACGTTGTTGCCAATCCCGTACATATCTTTCAAACGCAGTTGTTTCAGATGACCATATCCCACAGAAAAGATCAATATAGTCTGCAAGAGGTTCACGGGGAGAGGATGTTGTCATCACTCGCAGATCCGGGGCATACGAATTTATGGCAGCCAGTGTTTCTTTTTGTGATGCGGTTCCATCACCGATTTCATCAAACATATATATATAAGCTTTTTCAAGGGTCCCGTCGGCACGCATTCTGTCAAGAAGTGCCTTTGTGGCAGAGGTAGGAACGGCAACTCCGTTTTCTATTGTGTAATTGCCCAAAGCACTTATATTATAGCTTGTAACACGGGGATCAGAGGCAAACCGCAAAATATCATTGGCGTATTGATCAACATTATTAAACGGTATGGGTAGATGGGTACCGGTAATCCTGTACTCTTGAAAAAACCAATAATATTGCTCCCACACATCATAATAAGACTGGCCGTTCAATGCATTATTCTTTTGCATTAGGTTGTATGCATTATTCCATATTGCATATGCGGTTTCAAAAGATCGCTCTACAGGCAGAGCAAAATCCCACACTTCAATTTCAACCGGGATTTTAATAATTCCTCCGTCATGCGTAAGAGTTACTTCTCCTGTATAGATACCGGCTGTCTGCTCTTCTGTTGAAGTTACTGTTATCCAATATCCCTGATTTTCACCGGCTTTAATATCAACAGAGTTGAGGTCATCATATTTAAGAGGAATCATCGCATCCGGATAATATCCATGATTAGCATATCCTGCATTTTTCTCAACTGATATGTAATATTGGCGATAAGCCTCCGCTGCCAGAATCTCTCCTTTTTCATTTATAAAATCAGTCATTGAGAGAGAAACATTTGAAGCATCTTGATCAAAATTAAGGACAAATTGCATACCTTCACCTTCATTTTTAGCAAGGCATGCTGTTAAGGTTTTTTGGTCGTTAGACGGTATATTCTCGTTACGCATATATTTAACTGCGTTTGAAATAATTGTTACATCTTTAATTGCTGGGGAGGCGGGCTCATATGATACAACCGAACAAGACATAAGCAGTCCTGCCAAGATAGTCGTGAAAACAATTACACATACTGTTTTTTTCAAGATGCATCCTCCTAAATATACTTAATATGAAAAATTATATTATTTGCGAATCAACAAATTAAAATTTATAATACCAGCTTAGTCTTCCTGCAGGGAGAACACTTCCGGAAACGTAATATTCAGAAATATCAAACGGATCTTTGACACTGTCTGCAACTTTAAAATAAAAACCTTCAGTAGCATCTGCACCGATAATGTCGCGAGGTATAACAAGTTGCATTGTATTTTTTTCGATTATATAATCTGTTTTTGCATATGAAACAGTAAACCCGGCACAATTAAGTTCATCCAGGGAGCCTGCACAGCGGCGGTTTGCAACAAATTTATATCCTTCCCAGCCCTGTTTCTTAGGAGTGCCCGCAGATATGAAAACATTCATCCAACCCGGTCGCATACGGCTTTCAGTAATATCATTTTCAGTTTTTATAAGAAAATAAATATTATTTTTATCATGACTAACACGGACTTCTGTAATATTATTCTCAGCAGGATCTGTGTGATAATGTATTTTATTATCATACGCAAAGCTGTCACGGCTGTAATTATCGGAAGTCTGCGGTAAATAAATATTTTTCACATCGTCCCACTGTGCAAGCCCTTCAGAGATATTAATTTCTTTCATTTTTGCACTTTGAGTAAAAGGAGTTGCTTTTTTAAATTTACGAATATTATTAATCATCTGCATATAGAAAGCATCACCGTATCCGCCGCGCATCATCTCAACATCGCGGGAATATTCTTCGGAAAAACAATCGCAAAAACCTGTCTCCCCCATGAGATTAAGCTTTTGAGCACCCCATTCATTCCACCCTGTAACAAACACTTCGTTTACGTCTTCGTTGTTTATAGCAGTGTCCCATTGTTTTTGGAAGTTCTGCCCAAGCCGGAAAGTGTCATGATTATCGTTACCTTCATGATCATAACCTCTGCCCCAGTTACCTTTTTGAGTATAAAAAATACCTTTTGCATGTTGAGCAACAGAAACACTGACAACCCCTTTATGAATAGGCTGAGGATATGTCCATTCCATCCAGGGTAGACCTTTTTCACTAAATTTTTCATTAGGCCACTGAGAAACCCAAACATCAAAAAATTCATACATTTTAGGATCTTCTGTTTCAAGGTCTGAAGTTGCAACTATAACAGGCTTACCGTTAGGTGAATACCAAACATCAGGATGAAGATTTTTTTCTTTATAAAAAATTTCCCAAATAATCTGAACAGTCTGAACTGAACCTGAGTTTGTATAGCAGGCAACTTTAGGAACTTTAACTCCTTCTTTTTGGTATCTCTCAAGCTCTTCCATAATATTCAATATAACCTGTGGATATATTTGTGCATTTGTATTATCAAACAATATGTAGTCTATACCTGCGGCAGACAATAACTCTATGTGCTTTCGTATTACAAAACGTTCCTCACTGTTATAATATCCATACAGCGGCTCGCCCCAGTAATGGAAACCCCATGCCGGGCTTTCGTCCGGACCTTTAACGTCCCATAACGATTCGGGATCTTTCTTTAACAGTTTTTCAATATCGTATATTTCTTTATCGCCTAACTGACCTAACCAGCAAAAATAAAAAATGCCAACTTTCTTTTTTTCATCAATTGAATCATAAGGCATGATTGTTCTGCCGAACTCATCGATACCGCATAGCGCATTAAAGTTTTTTTCCATAATAATCCCACCCGGTTATAATTTTTTTTCATTATACATTATAATTGTGAAAAAGAATTGAATATAATAAAAATATAATTTTTATTACTTACATTATAATATCTCAACAATTCCACATAAAGAAATTATCACATTTCACAAATTTTTCATCACTTTTTGTGATATACATATTGACATATGTGATATGTTGTGATATAATAAGCTCACAAAGTGATAAACAACTTGAGGGGGATATTTAATATGACTAAAATATATGAAGAGCCTAATGGTTTTGAATTTGATTTTGAAGAAACAAAAACTGCTGTAAGAGAAAGTGCAAAAAAGGCTGCAAAAAAAATCCCCGCTTATTTAAATGGCCTCTATATGCTGATTGCAGCTATATCTTTATCGATTATGGGATATATGGTTGTGGGCGTTTATGCCGCAGCTCAAAGAGGTTTTAACGGAGGTATTGGCGGAGAGGTAATATTGGCAGCCGCTATATTTGTAGGAGCAAGGCTTTTATGGGCTCGTGTGAAAAATAAGTTAAAATAAACAATTATATAACAGAAAACTGAAACTTTGGTTTAATAAATGTTGAAGGTAACTTCAACATTTATTATTTTATGCTATTTTTATTTCTAATATAGGGATTTTACAATTATGTTATAGGTAAATGTTTATAATAAACATATATAAACTTCAATTCCCTCAGCCTTATAAGCTTCTAAGGCTGAGGGGAAAATATCATAAAATAAAAAATTCAACTGTTATATTTTATGAGTTTTAATTTTTACTTAAGATCAAAATCAATATCAGCAGCGATATAGGGAAGAGTAAAACCTATTAAATTTGCACCTTCAAAAACAGTAGAGCGTTTAAAACGGTTCTTCTTAAATCGATCATAGAAGGTGTCAAGGCAAGCAACAATTTCATCCTCGTCAATATCTTCAAATACTGCAAGAGCAAGATTTTTTATCTCTTCATATGACTTCTGCATTTTTGCAAAAAAGTAGATATAAAAATCGTGTAGAGCATAATTCCCCACAATTTTTTCGGTCTCCTGTCCTGCTTTAAGTTCAGGGCTTATAGGAGTATTTGTTATATCAGTTAGAACTCCTGCTATAGCTTCATCCTTAGTTTTTGCAATATGCTTAATAAGCTCAAGAACAAGTGTTTTAGGAATTGAAGCATTAGGATTGTAGTGAGCCAGATTATCGCCTCCGAAAGTGCAGAAACCAAGAGCAGCCTCGGACATATCACCTGTACCGAGTACAAGCGCGTTATTCATATTTGCAATATCAAATAAAACTTGAGTACGCTCACGTGCCTGGGCATTTTCATATGTTACATCCTGGATTTCCGGATCATGTCCGATATCTTTTAGGTGAGCGGTAACAGCGTTTTTAATATCAACTGTCATTGATGTTACACCAAGTTTTTCCATGAGCATATCGGCATTTGATTTTGTTCTTGTGCTTGTACCGAAACAAGGCATCGTAACGGCAATAATATTCGTCAAAGGAAGACCAAGCATTTGCATGGTTTTCTCAGCACATAATAAAGCAAGAGTGCTGTCAGAACCTCCCGAAACGCCTATAACAATTTTTTTAATACCGCTGCCACGCATTCTCATATACAGAGCTTGTGTTTGCAATTTGAAAAGTTCGTCCAGATAACGCTCCGGTTCATTTTTACCGAAATAAGGAATTCTGTCAAGACCTCTGTTGGGACGAGAATAAATCAATCCGCCCGGAATATCAATGTCGTAACATGCTATTGCATTATCCGGATCATCTTGGTTTTTAAAAGAACATATTATGCCTTTATTAAAAACTCCAGCAAAGCCTTTATAAACATTGTCTGCGCTGCTTTCACCGAATCCTGCATTTGCAACAGCTATGGCACAATTTTTAGAGTTTGAAGCTTCTGAACAAAACTCTATTATATCATTCTGAATACACGGATATCCTGCCATTGCTGTAGGTAATAAAATAATATCAGCGTTGCCGTCATCACCCGGTTGTGAAACAACAACTCGCTTTCCGCTTATTGTTGTAGAAGCTTTTTGAATAAGCTCACCGTCTTTGACTATTATATTTTCATATCCTGCAACAGCAGTTACAAAAATCTTATTTTCATTTTCGGAATATTCCAATAAGCTATCAAGCGCTTCGTTAGTTTGGTCTGCAAAAGCTTGATAATTAACAAGTTTACCTGCCGAAGCCCCGGTTAAACAATAAGCCGGGAATAAATAAATATCAGCATCGTTTTCACGCATAATATTTATCATTTTAGCAGCGTTTTCATGAGGTTTTCCAGTACTGACGTCAAATACTGCAGCTAAAATTTTCATTATACATCTCTCCATAATTTTTTTTACAGTTTATCACGAACAAAACCTGATGTCAAGTGAATTCAATAAATCTTACGTTTAAAACACCACTTCAATCTTTTTTGACAATTTTAACGACCAAATGTAAATATTTTTCACTTTCTTACCGTAAAGTTTTTCAACTGCATATTTATAATAATACAGTTGTTTTGAATACAAATTTAAAAGCTCTTCTTCTGACTTATTATCAGTTTTATAATCAATAATAATAAACCCGTCATCATATTCGCAAAGTAAATCTATCGCCCCTTGTAAAAGGATTTTTTTATCTGTTTTTACGCTTTTATCATATTCGGAAGCATCAATACCAACGATAAACTCATGTTCCTTCAATATTTTGTTTGAATTTAAAACTGTTTTATATAAATCACTATTAGCAAAATATTCGATGGCTTGATCATCCACAACCTTTACTTCTTCAACCGTAAATATACCTTTATTAACAAGTAATGTTTTTTCATCTTGTATACAGTTAGAAAGATCTGCCAGTGATAAGAAGCGATGGACTATAGACCCTTTTTCAGCACTATTAAGTCCATTTTTTTCTGAAATAAACTGAGGTATGTATTTTTTCGAAGGTTTAAATAGTGGAACACTGTCTTCATCGGGTAAAAACCCTTTTGAAAGCTCTGTAACAGAAACTTTTGCCGGTATATGAGATAATGAAGGAGTATATTCAAAATCAAATCTCCGTCTTATTTCATCAGTTGATAGCAATGTTTTATATTCGTGTTTGTCAACAATAAAAGAATCTGTATTAACAGTGGGGTTAAGTATATTCATCTCAATTTTAAAATCAGCAGAAAATATTTCCATTAACCCATCCAAAGCGGAAAAACAATTCGGATGATGTGAAAGTGATGTTAAAATTAAATCTAAAAAACTGCTTTGTTTATTAACATAAATTTTCAAAGCAGAACCGTCTAAAGTGCAAAGGGATAAATCAGAAAATTTTTCACATTGGCTTTGTTTAACCGAGCCGATAAGAATTAACTTTTGTCTGGCTCTTGTTAAGGCAACATAAAGGCGTCGTAAAGCTTCAGATCTATCATTACGTTTTTTTATCAAAGATATAAGCTCATACATAAATGTATTTTCTTCATATGTCATTGCTTCATTACGTATTTTAGTGCCAATACCGAGAGTATCATCAAGTACAATTTTAGGTGTAACGCCACCGGTCTTTGACAACTCTTTATCAAGTCTCGGCAAAATACATACAGGAAATTCAAGACCTTTTGATTTATGAACTGTCATAATTGTAACATAAGATCCTTGCGGAGCCGCTTCCTGTTCAGGCATTTTATTCTTTTCAACAGAAAAATCTATAAACGATAAGAACTGTGATAGCGAGCTGCCTGAAAGATCTGTTTCATACCTACGTACAAAATCAAGAAATATAAGCATATTCTCATATCGTATATCTCCTAATTCAAGGCTTGACACATACGAAAGATATTCTTTTTCGGTATATATCTGCCATATAAGCTTGCTAAGAGGCAAGTTTGCAGAAAGAATTTTCAGTTTGTTGAGATCGTCAACAAATTCTCTTGTTTTATTATCTGTCTTTGCATATTCCGAAACCGCACAGAAAAGTCTTTTTTTTCTTGTTATACAAAGGCGTATTTTAGCTATTTCTTCGTCCGAAAACCCATAAAGCGGTGACGACATAGTAATGAATAAAGCTGTATCGTTATACGGATTTATAATTGTTTTAAGCAAGTTTATAATTGTATTTACTTCGACACTTTGAAAAAACGACGAACCAGACCCCATATATACAGGAATACCGTTTTGTAATAAAACGTCACGGAATATATCCCCCTCCCCGTTTTTAACAACGCTTAACAGTATTGCAATATCCGACGGTGTTATGCAACGCGAACCTCCGTTTTTTAGAGTTATACGATATTTTTCACGCAAGAGTTGCTTAATTTTATCGGCTACGACCTGTGCTTGATTTCGAACCTGATCCGTATCGCTTATAACAATATTCATTTCCACATCAGGGGTTTCTTCGGCTTCATATAAAGATGAACCTTGCACCAAAGCCTCGTTTTTGTCGTATGTCAGACCTCCGAATTCATTAGAAAATAATACTTTGCATACGAAATTTGTAAATCCTAATACTCCTCCTCGGCTGCGAAAATTCTTGTTAAGATCAATTTTCTCAAATTGATCTTTTTTACGTATGAAGTTCATTGGATTTGCCCGTCGAAATGCATAGATACTCTGTTTCACATCTCCTACAACAAATAAATTATCCCGACTTATGGCATAAAAAAACATGTCCTGTAAATCATTAACGTCTTGATACTCATCAATGAGTATCTCGTCAAAGCTTTCACGAATTTCACTTGCTAACGGCGTTATTTCAACATTTTCACTATTTTTATCAATTTTAGATATTAGTAATGAAAAAGCCATTTTTGCAATTTCAGAAAAAGAGTATTTATTTTGTTTTAAAAACTCTTTACTTACTGCTTCTTCAAGATCCAATACAATATTAACAAGCTCCTTAATTCCGACTTTGAGTGAAGAAAGCTCATAAGAAATTTCATCAGGAGAAATTTTAAAAATCTCACTTTTTCTTATCATTTCTTTAAAAACTTCACGATATTCTTTATAATAAAGTTTTTGTGGAGAATTGTTTTTTGATGAGGGCATACGTCCAAAATCAACTTCATTACATAAACAGTATAAACTTGTGTAATCTGTTTTTAAACATGCCTCATAAAGTTTTTTTGCCGTTTCACAATCAGTATTAACAAGTGCCCGTTCCTTATCAGTAAGCTCTCCGCTGCCACATAACGATTCAAAAACTTTGACAGATTCAGCAAATAAAGGCTTGTAATAATTACATAAAAATTCCGTCCATATTAAAGGATTGTCATAATATTCAAGTCTGTCCAACAACCAAGTATCACAAAACGGGATGGATTGAATATACTTATACACCTCTAAAACAGCGTTTTCCAAAGCTTCATTTTCACCATCGCCGCCTAAAATACGTAAAAGCTCGGAAAATCCTTGCGGAGATGTAGCATAACGATTTTCTAATATTTCATCAAGCTTTGTTTCCATTATATATGAAAGCTCCGTTTCGTCCATTGTACCAAAACGCGGTGAAACACCCAGCTTTTCAAAATTACGTCTGACTATGTTTGCCATATAGGAGTCAATCGTGGAAATCTGAGCCCTTGAAAGCTTCACACGCTGCCTGCGTAAATGCTTATCCTTTGGATTTTCGCGACATGCGTCGGAAAGCCTTCCTGCAATACGCTCACGCATCTCAGAAGCAGCCGCATTGGTAAAAGTAACAATCAAAAGTCTTTCAATATCGCCGCCTCCGAGAATATACTTAACAACACGTTCAGTTAAAACAGCCGTTTTCCCGCTACCTGCAGCTGCGCTTATGATTAGATTATGACCACGATCATATATTGCTTTTTGTTGTTCCGGCGTCCAAGCCATCAAGTTCTCCCTCCCTTATTAGAACATTAAAGAATTCTTCCTTTTTAAGCTTTTCTTGAAGCCTGGGGCTTTCTTTTTCCTCACACACTGTGCGTATTGGGCAATAAGGGCATTTATCGCCCGCTAAAGTGGCAGCAATAGGAGCTTTTTCAATATTACCTGCAAGTAGGTTTTCACCCATTTGGCTAAATACTTTTTTAATATGGCAGAATGTAGTTTCAAACTGAGCTTCACTTATTACATTTTCACCATTTATTGTTTTTTCCGTTACGGGGATATATTTTCCGCAAAGCCCGTTTTCCATAGCAGATAATACATTTATATCCGCTAAAAAAAGTCCGCTGCTTTCAAGTTCGTCACCGGGTGGGGTTTTTCCGCGTTCAAGTTTTTTTATAGTAGGCTTCACATTAACATATGTAACACCTGCCGGCACAACATTACCGAATTTAACTTTACCGTTTTCCCGTAAGGCATAAAGATAACAAAGCAATTGAATATTCACACCAGAATAAATATCCGTGAAACAAAGTTTTTTATTATGGCTTTTATAATCAGCTATTCTTAAATAAGTTTTATCTGCGTCAATATACGCATCAATTCTGTCAACTTTACCTCCTAATCGTATTTCACCACCGCTGATTTCAAGTTTGATGGGCGATACTTCCCCACCGTCACAAATAGGAAGCTCAAAAGCAACAGGTTTAAACTTTGATTGCAAAAATTCTTCTTTGAAAATCAATAAAAGATTTAAAGCCTTTTTTGAAAGATTTTTAGCATATTCAGTAAAGCTTGCCGAAGGAGACTCTTCTCCGAATATATTTTTAAAAAACATATTCACACAACCTTGTACTTCTCGGTCTAACTCTGATATTGAAAATTTCAACCATCCCGGTTTTCCTATTATTTGTTCCAGTAAATCATGTAAGAATGTTCCTGTATTTACGGGATTAAACTTTGCTTGAAGTTCTTCACGAACATAAAGTCCGTATTGTAAAAAATAAGAATAAGGGCAGTGAGAGTATGTATCAGATCGTGATGGAGTAAGATTCATTTTTGTACCAAATAATCGACTTGAAGTTTCCAGTGAAAGCATATTTTTTTGTTTTTCTGCTGAAGATAAAAATTTTTCAAATTTTGTATTTGTGAAAATATATTTTAAGCTTTCTGCATTCATCTTCGTATATAAACCGAAAGTCGGCCTCATCTTTTGTATACGATTATCCGAACTTCCTTCAACAGCGCTGTCGGGAGAAGGGATAATCGAAATTCCGGGAAACATATTTTGAATCTGCCTAAACGGTTCAGAGGGTTTCTTTTCATCACCAAACACAGCAGGATAGCTTAAATAAAGACGTTCCGAAGCCCCAGTAATTGCAAAATAAGCAAGAAAATTTTCATATAAAACCTCATCGTCTGCAGAAAGGCCTACGCGTATACCTGCTTTTTCAAGCTGTTCTCTTTCATTTGCCGAAATCAACTTTGTATCATTAACATTTGCAGGAAAAGATCCGTCATATAGACCATAAACGAAAACACATCGGCGACCTGTAAGCGGTGCAGTGGCAGCATCTCCTGATAAAACCTCATCTAATGAGGTGGGAATTATTCCGATGTCAACGGAAGAAAGTATAAGATTTAATAAATCTCTGTATTTGTCAATGCTCATTTTTTCATCGCCGCAAACAGATACAAATTCGTCTAGGGTTGAAAGTAAAAGCTCATATACTTGTAAATTCTCAGAGTAAAGTGCATTCTCACCGTAACGCTTATATTCTTCCCCTACGTTTTGCAGATGTTTTTCCATATCAACATCTTTAAATATTTTATAGATGCACCGCGATATTTTTTCAACGGTTGCATCTTTTATTTGTTCACGAAAAGATTCAGTAACCGTAATGATTTTATCACGTACAAGTTCTGCAGAGTTCAACGCGTCTCTATCCTCTACAGTCATATCATCCATTGCTCTAAAGCCATTTATATTTTTAATAAATGGCTTTTTAAATTCTCCGTAACGGACGTTCCAAACATTAACATATTTTTCAAAAGAAGAAATACTTTCCTTATCTATATCGAAAACTCCGCAACGTAAAAGGTCTAAAACCGTATCGGTCTTGTACCCGTCTACAATAACAGAAAGAAGGGAAGATAAAAACCGTGCAGCAAGCTTTTGAGTTACATACCCTTTTCTGTGCCAGAAAACAGGGATTTCGTATTGTGAAAAAACAGCTTCGGCAACTGAAGCATATGTTTCAGGATTACGAGTTATAACAGCAAAATCATTATAACAATAACCGCAGTCACGAACAAGCCGTGTTATTTCACAAGCTATAAAATCAAGTTCGTCTCCCGGATCTGCCGCACGATATAAAGCGATACCATTATAATCATCACAAGTTTTTATTTGTTCAGTGTACAAGTTCTCTAAAATAAACGAAAGTGACAGAGGTTTATTTACAGTAACTCCTGAAAGATCGGTATTAATAATTTTTATTCCGGCTCTGTGTGCAAATTTCTTTAGTGAATGATAAACTCTTCTTAACGGTGAAAAAATATCATCTTGCCCATTAAGGTCTGAAGTTATAAGAGTAAGTGTCAATTCCGCTTCGTCTTCGCACATTGATTTTATGACGGAAAGCTCTGATGAAGACATATACTTAAAGAAATCGACAAAAACATATTGGCTCTCAAAAATTCCGCTTCGTAATATGCCTTCGGCAAAAAGCCCTAGAACATCATCTCCGTCAGCAATTTCTTGCCCAAGTAACGCATTATACGCTGAATATATAAGGGAAATGTCATAAAGGCGTTCATTTTCTGCAACCGCGTCAGAAAAAACATCCGGAGCTACTCCGAAATTTTTAAAATCGCCTATCTGGCTGGACAATTCTTCAATAAAATTAATATTATAATAACCTTTAAACTTTTTAAGCCTATCATTCATTTGAGTATATGCTTTTGCAAGCAGTACATTTTTTCCGGCTTTCCCTATGAATTTATAAGAAGCTCCGTTTTCCGTAAAATATTTTTTTGCCATACGTGTTAAAGTTGTTATTTGTACGTATGCCATAAGTTGTTCGCCTAAACTTTCCATATAAAATTTTTCCGCCGTCAGAGTATACTGAGCCGGAACAATTAATATGATTTTCTTTTTTTCGCTTGCAAGTAATTTTATTCTTCTTAAAGTCTCCATTGCAAGCATATAACTGTCTTTACCTGATATAAGATTTATGTCTTTCATTGTCCCTCCCAAATTATGGCTGTATATAAAAATAACGTTCGGCAATAATTTTAACCGCAAGGTGGAAGTTTAAATTTTAATGTTTCTGCCTTCGACGGAAGGACGGTTAAAATTATGAATAATAAAGTTGAAATATGCGGTGTAAACACATCAGAGTTAAAAGTTATACCAAACGATGAGAATATAAGGTTGTTGGGCCTTATAAAACAAGGAAACAAAGCTGCCAGAGATAAAGTTATAAGCGGAAATTTAAAGCTGGTATTAAGTGTTGTTCAACGTTTTGCAGGCCGAGGTGAAAACCCTGATGATCTTTTTCAAGTGGGGTGTGTCGGGCTTATAAAAGCCATAGATAATTTCGATCTTACCCTCGATGTGCGGTTTTCCACATATGCCGTACCTATGATAATAGGAGAAATCCGACGTTATCTTCGCGATAACAATCCCATAAGAGTCAGTCGCTCAATGCGTGATATCGCATATAAAGCCCTTTCTGTAAAAGAATCGTTAACGGGTAAACTACAACGAGAACCTACACCTGAAGAAATCGCAAAAGAAATGGGGCTGGAACGGAAGAATGTGGTTCTTGCACTTGAAGCAATAGCATCTCCGGTATCTCTTTTTGAATCAGCTTACAACGACGACAACGATTCTGTTTATATTATGGACCAGATAAGCGATAAAAGTGATTCAAGCAGTGGTTGGATAGAAGAAATGAGTCTTAAACAAGCAATAAAACAGCTTTCAGACAGGGAAAGGCTTATACTGTCTTTACGTTTTTTTAAAGGGAAAACTCAAGTCGAAGTTGCAAAAGAAATAGATATTTCACAAGCACAGGTCTCTCGTCTGGAAAAAAATGCTCTTGAAAAAATAAAAGACATGCTATAACTCAATAACATTATACCATTTTTTATACTTTCTTTCAAGTCATATAAATTTTTTTTATCTCTACTATTGACAAACCTGGAAAATTAATGTATAATTAGAGTAGTATTATCAGTAAGTATATGCTTAAATAAAATTTATAAAGGATGGTAGAATGAAATGAAAAAGGCACTTTTCACAGTCTTATCAGTGGCAATGTTGATAAGCCTCGTATTTGCACAAGCTTCATTTGCAGCAACGAAAAACGATATTTTGGCAGAGGCAAAGAAATCTCCAGTTTTCCATTATGTTTCGGGAACAGTTACAAAACTCATGGAACAGATTGAGATAACATCAGAAGAGGCTGATCAGGTTGTTAGTGCAATTAAAGAAGTTAACACTGTTATAACAAAAGATAATGGACCTTCTTATACCGATGCTAGCGGAAAACCGGCTTATACCGTTGCTCAAAGAGATGCTATTATTAAAAGTATGGACAAGGTTTGTGCTACACTTGATATAACATATGAATATCAAGCAGTTTCTCAAGGAAATACAAACGACGTAAAAATTGTTTTTAAAGACAGACAAACAGGTAACGTACTTGCTTCTTATGACGGGGACCCGATAAAAGATACTTCCTCTGTTGTTGAAGAGACCTCTTCAGTTAATTATACTCTTATTGCTATAAGCGGTGTACTCGTTGCTGTTTCAGCAGTAGCTTATATCTATGCTAAAAAGAAGGTATTGAGTAAATAAGAAAATGGAACATATAGAGAACAAAAAAAATAATAGTGCGGCTTTTAAAGTTTTTGCGCTTGTTGTTCCTTTTATAGTTTTTTCAATTGCAATTGTATTACTGACGCTGTGGCTTTTTAATAATGTCATAGCGTCTTCTTCTATATATCATTTGTTAGCAAACTCAAATCCAGGTGATAAAACAGCTGCATATGTAGAAATTGATGATGTATATAAAGAAGAATTAAAACAACAGAATTTGAAAGATAACTTTGGTACTCCTGAAGGATTTCCGCTAATATCATATGGTCAGGAGTGGGCACGTCTTACGATTGAAGGAACGGATAGGGTACAAAACGTTAAAGTTAATGCAGGAGATTCCTATGACTTAATGCTTAAAGCCGTAGGATTTAATTACAACACTCAATATCCCGGTTTGGGCGGCAAAACCGTTCTTTGCGGACATGTAAAACAAGAATTCAAGGAACTTGAGACACTCGACGTGGGTACAAAAGTCTACCTTAACACTATATACGGAGATTATGTATTTGAAGTATATGACACGGTAATTTTCAATGAGAAAGATTACCAATACGTTATGGATGACGGAACGCTAGAAAATGTCCTTATGATATACACTTGCTACCCATATGCGTCCACAACAAGACGCACACAGAGGTTTGCTTTAATGTGCAAGATGATTTCCGGTAAAGATTGGACGGAGGCAATAACAAATGAAGACAACTAAAAAAGTGATTTCAGTTATTTTATGCATAATACTCTTCTTCGCTACAATCTTTACTGCTTTCGCTGTACCGATTAAAAACACTTTATATAACGTATCGTTTTATACAAAAAGTATAATAAATGATGAATATATAAGCAATTTAAAGGAATACATATCAGATATTATTTATCATCAGGTTTTATTATACGAAATTGACCCTCACATAATATCAGACAAAATTTCAACTGAAGACTTAAAAGAGCTAAGTAACGTAAATATTCCTATGGTTATTTCATCGATTATTCACGGAACTGAATTTAGCCCTAAAAAATATGAAAATAACGATATTCGTTCTTATATAGCTGAAACACTGACTGCCTTTGCAGAAGAACACAACCTTGAGGTAGAAGACGGAGTTATTGATGAAATATATTCTGCGCTTTGTAACACAGTAACTTTAAATACTGCAGTATTTTCACAATCCTATTTAAAACATATACCTAAAATTAATAATTATTTAAAAATTTTTGATTACTGGTATATCGGGCTTATTATGGCGGTCTTATGTATTGCATCAATTGTTATACTAAATCTTAAAAAAATAAATACAGCTCTTTATTCGCTTTCTACGGCTATATGGCTCGGAAGTGCAGTTGTTTTTATTCCAGCGGTGATGTTTGCTGTATATAATCTACCAAAACGTATTTCAATGGCTCAAAGTCCGATGAAAATGTTTATAGATGCAACAATATATGGGGCACAAGGGGCTATACTTTGGGTATTCGGATTATTTTTTGTGCTGGCTTGCATTGGACTAGCTGTATCAATATTTTTAAGCGTTAAAAAAAGAAGGAAAAACGATGTATCAGATAATAAAAAAGAAACAGCTTAATTCTTCAGTTACTCTAATGGAGATATTGGCACCGCATGTCGCAAATGCTGCACGTGCAGGCCAATTTATAATTATTCGCCCACTCGAAGATAGCGAAAGAATACCTCTTACTATTGCAGATTACAACATAGAACAAGGAACTATTACAATAATTTATCAAATTGTAGGCGCTACAACACAACAACTAAACAGCTTAAACGAAGGTGACTATATTGAAGATTTTGTCGGACCGCTTGGCAAAGCGACTGAAATTAAAAATCTCAAAAAAGTTGCCGTAATCGGAGGTGGGGTTGGTTGTGCAATTGCGCTGCCTGTTGTCAAAGCGCTTTCGGAAAACGGATGTGAAACCCATGCTATCGTTGGATTTAGATCTAAAGAGCTTGTAATATTAGAAGATGAATTTAAAAAATATTCTTCTAAATTTATTGCAATGAGTGATGACGGATCTTATGGAGAAAAAGGGCTTGTAACAGACGCATTAAAAAAACTTTTAGACAGCGGTGAGAAGTACGATGAGGTTATTACGATAGGACCTCTCATTATGATGAAATTTATATGCAAGCTTACAAAAGAATACGGCGTAAAAACTATTGTAAGTATGAATCCTATTATGATAGACGGAACAGGGATGTGCGGAGGTTGTCGCCTAACTGTCGGAGGCGAGACTAAATTCGCATGTGTTGACGGACCGGATTTTGACGGCCATAAAGTTGATTTTGATGAAGTTATGAAACGTTCTTCAATGTACCGTGATTTCGAGAAGAAACGCCACGATGAATGTAATCTTTTGAAAGGTGGAAAGGCATAATGCCTAATATGTCCGTTAAAAAGAATGAAATGCCAGTACTTGATGCAGAGGTACGCAGTCATAACTTTGAGGAGGTTGCTCTCGGATACTCATACGATCTGGCAAAAGATGAAGCAAGCCGATGTCTTAACTGCAAGCATAAACCATGTGTTGCAGGCTGTCCGGTTAAAATTGACATTCCGGCTTTTATTACCAAAATACGCGAAGATAACATTGAAAAAGCCTATAATATTATATCAGAATCATCTTCCCTACCGGCCGTATGCGGACGTGTATGCCCACAGGAAAACCAATGTGAAAAATATTGCGTTCGTGCAATTAAAGGTGAACCTGTTGGAATAGGTAGGCTTGAAAGATTTGTTGCAGATACGCATTTACAAAACTCTCAACAAAAAGGAAAAGAGGATATTGTAAAAAACGGTAAAAAGGTTGCCGTTATCGGAGCAGGTCCGGCAGGTCTTACTTGTGCAGGGTATCTTGCCCGTAAAGGTTTTTCAGTTACAGTTTTTGAAGCTCTTCACGTAGCCGGAGGGGTTTTAGTTTATGGAATTCCCGAATTCCGTTTACCAAAAGAAATTGTACAACGTGAAATAGACAATCTTAAATCTCTTGGTGTCGAAATATTAAAAAATATGGTAATCGGAAAAGTTAAAACTGTTGACGACCTGCTTAATTCAGAATTTGATGCAGTGTTTATCGGCAGCGGTGCAGGATTACCTCGGTTCATGAATATCCCGGGAGAGAACCTAAACGGAGTGTATTCCGCAAATGAATTTTTAACACGTATAAATTTAATGAAAGCATATAAAGAAAATTCACAAACCCCGGTTTTGCATGCTAACCGTGTCTGTGTTGTCGGAGGCGGCAACGTGGCAATGGATGCTGCCAGATGTGCAAAGAGATTAGGAGCGGAAGAAGTATATATAGTATATCGCCGTTCATTAGCTGAGCTGCCTGCCCGAGCCGAAGAAGTTGAACACGCTAAAGAAGAAGGCATAATCTTTAAACTCTTAACAAATCCGGTTGAAATATTATCAGATGAGCATGGTTTTGTCAGCGGAATAAAATGCATTGAAATGGAGTTGGGAGAACCGGATTCTTCAGGAAGACGCTCACCGCAAGAAAAACCCGGAGCATATTTCACATTGGGTGTAGACTGTGCAATCATAGCAATAGGAACATCCCCAAACCCATTGATAAGAGCTACAACAGCTGGGCTTGAAACTGACAGACGAGGATGCATTATTACTAAAGATGAAACAGGACTTACCTCCCGTGAAAATGTTTATGCCGGAGGGGATACCGTAACAGGTGCTGCAACAGTTATTCTTGCCATGGGTGCTGGTAAAAACGCAGCAGAAGCTATTTCAAAGAAACTATTAAAATAGATTTAAAGCGGCCGTATTCACGGTCGCTTTCTTATTTCCAATCTTCATTTAATAATCGTAAACTCAACTCTTTAAGTTCCAGTTTATATTTATCATAATCCGGCATCACGTTGTAGACAATATGCCAAAAACTGTTGCTGTGATTATGTTCTTTTATATGCGCAAGTTCATGAACAACAACGGAATCAATAGCAGCTTCTGATGCCATAATAAGTTTCCATGAAAAACATATTCCGTTTTTTCCGCTGCAACTGCCCCACCGTGTTTTTGCTGACGTTATTTTAACGGAGGATGGAAGGCTCCCCATGTAACTGGATATTTTCTTAACTTTATTCTTTAAAATATCTTCTGCTAAATTTTTGTAAATCTTTATCATGTTTTGTTTAATTTCTTCAGACGAATATCCGGAGGAAATAAAAAATTCATCGCCGTTAAACCCAATTTTATCACAGTCTTTTGAGGTTATTAAATATTCTCTTCCTAAAAACAACACTTTATTATTATAATTTAACTCGAAAGATTTTCGTTTATCTAACCTTTTTTTATTTTTTTTTATAAGTTGATTTATTCGAACTTCATTTTTTTGTACAAATGCATCGATGAACCATTTTTTCGTTTTTTTAGGAGCTCGGACAATAACGTTGGCATCTGCATCGATCATTATACAAAGGGTCTTACGCTCAGATCTAACCAATTTATAATCAATCATTTATTTTCTCCATATAAAAAAAGTGACCTCTTTTAGAGTCACTTTTAATAATAATCACATAAGAGGAGCGAAAACTCGTAAAAAACCTCGAAGAAGACGCTTCGGAAGCGGTGTATTATTACATTGCTCTAATGTAACTTCATCACATTTATGAAGTGTTTTCTGAAAGTCCGCTTTCATATCGGCAATAATATTAACCGCATACAGAAAAACACCACATTCAAAATGAAGGTATAGGCTACGATAATCTAAGTTTATTGTCCCAACCGTCGCGTAAAGATCATCACATACAGCTGTTTTCGCATGAATAAACCCCGGTGTGTATTCAAAAATACGTACACCACCCTCAATAAGCTGTTTATAATAAGCCCTTGTGACAGCATGTACATACCATTTGTCCGCAATATGAGGAGTTATTATCCGTACATCAACACCGCTTTTTGCTACATTTATTAAAGCAGTTACCATTTCATTATCAATTATAAGATATGGAGTTGTAATATAAAGATAATTGTTTGCTCGAGTAAACATATTACGATATACTGTTTCGCCTACAAGCTCATCATCAATAGGGCTGTCACCGTAAGGTTGCACAATACCGTTTTCTTCATATGTTTCAGTTGGTTTAAATTGGGAAAAATCTTCATCTCCATTTGTTATATAAAGCCACATTGTTAAAAACATAACCGTAAGGTTCCATACAGCCGACCCTTTAATTAAAACGGAAGTGTCCTTCCAATGGCCATGCTTTTCATAACTGTTTATATACTCATCAGCAAGGTTTATTCCGCCGGTTATTCCCACATTTCCGTCTATTACACATATTTTTCTATGATCTCTATTATTTAGTTTTGAAGAAAGTATCGGAAGAAATTTATTAAATACAACACATTTTATACCAATCTTATGAAGTTTTTTCTCATATCTGTAAGGTAAAGTTTTAATACAACCTAAATCATCAAAAATAACACGAACTTCAACACCTTGTTTAACTTTGCGTTCAAGTATTTCTAAAATACTATTCCACATTTTTCCGGGTTCAATAATAAAATATTCAAGAAAAATGAAACGTTCAGCTTTTTCAAGCTCTTCTTTCATTCTCTGAAATTTCACTTCGCCCATTGGAAGATACTCAAGATATGCATTTTTATACGCCGGGCTATATGCATATTTTTGAAGATAATGTACTTGGTTATATGCAGTTATGTTTTCTTTTTTAATATCTTCAAGGATTTGTTCATCCGGATTAAGTTCTTTTTTTATACGTTCTCCCATTATCTTCATTTTTCTTATAGAAGATGAACCTAATTTACTACAGCCAAAAAGAATATAAGCAAGCGTCCCGAAAACAGGAATTACTAAAACAGGAATAATCCACGCTATTTTATAGCCTGGATTACTCTTTTCATTAACTATGTAAAATGTAACAATTAACCCTATTATAGTACTCGCTCCATAAAAGAACATAAACATATCTTGGAATTTTACAATCATAACCACAAAAATGGCTACTTGTAAAACCATAGCAAAGACAGTCAACACAAGTCGCTGAAACAGGGTTTTAATAATATGCTTCAAATTACAAACCTTTTTCTTTTTCTTTAAATATTAAGCTGCGATTTCCGGAAACTGAGTTATTTTACCTGCAACAAACTGGAAAACCATCATAGCATCGCTAAGCTCAATTTTTCCGTCTCCGTTAATATCAGCAGCTCTCGGGTCGGTTTTTGATGTGTCATCGTTCAAATTAACCTTACCGGCAACATGCTGAAAACAAAGCATTGCATCTGCAAGTTCAATTTTATTGTCATAGTTAATATCGCCCCTAAAATCTCCACTTGCAAATGAGGGGACAGCTAGACAAACAAAAAGCATAACCGATAAAACAAAAGAAGTTACTTTTTTCATGGTTTACACCTCAAACATATATTGTTGGTTTTATTATCTCATATTTTTAACTGCTTGTCAAGGGGGTACTTAAAAAAGTTCAAATTTGGTTAATATAATTTTCTTGCATTATTTCATATAAACTTTTTCAATTTTACCGATAAAGGCTTTGTGAAAATCATTTTGTGGATAAAAATCGTTAATAATACTTTTATCAATGAAATTTTCGGGTTTTATATTATCAATATATTTTTTGCTGCAAATCAAAACTATACTAGCTTCTTTAAACCATACGGTACCATCTTCAAAAACAGGGGTAAGACCCAGCTCCGTCATTTTATTTATATCTCGACCGGATTTTGAACCTGCAACCCCAAGCATTTTTTTATAGCTTTCATCAAAAAAGCAGAGAGAATAGGTATTATTTTGTTCAACAAATTCAATTGTGTAACGCTGTGGTCTTATAACAGCACATGTCACCGGCATATTCCATATAAAACCTGTTCCACCCCAGCTTGCAGTCATAGTATTCCACTTATCTTTATTACCTGCGCTTATCAGCATCCAATCCTTTGAAATAAGCTTAATTAAATTTTCATCAAGAGACGCAATATCAATCTGTTTCATAAAAAAATCCTTTCATTTGATTAAATAAGTATCATATAACTATATTATATTACATTTCGAAATAAAATTCAACCCTAAATGTAATATTTGACAATATGAATTTTTTACGAATGCTATTGACTATTTTCGACAATTGTATTATAATAATATTAATATAAACTTATAGGAGTTGTTAAAATGCCCGTTGCAGATTATAAAACTTATTGCAAAATGCTTGATACCGCACACAAAAATAAATATGCGTTCCCTGCTATCAATGTCTTTTCGATAGAATCTATAAATGGAGTATTGGCAGGCCTTGCCGAAGCTAAGTCTGACGGTATAATCCAAATGTCTCTGGGAGGTTCCGCACATGCTTCCGGACAAACAGTGAAGGATTCCTTTTTGGGCGCTGTGGCCTTGGCAAATTATGTTCATACTGTTGCAGACAGATATAATATCTATGTTGCCCTTCACACAGACCATTGCCAGGCAGATAAAGTAGATAAATTTCTTATTCCTCTTATTGAAGAAACAGAAAAACGTCGTGCACAGGGTCTTCCCAATTTGTTCGGAAGCCATATGTTCGATGGGTCAGCACTTCCACATAAAGAAAATGTCAAGGTTGCTAAAGGTTTATTAGAAAGATGTGCTAAAAGCGATATTATTCTTGAAGTTGAAGCAGGCGTTGTCGGAGGCGAAGAAGACGGCGTAAATAACGAAGATGTAGGTAAAGAGAAACTTTACACCACACCGGAGGACATGCTTTTAGTTGAAGAAGAACTCGGTGGGCTCGGCAGATATATGCTCGCAGCAACATTTGGAAACGTTCATGGCGTATATAAGCCCGGAAATGTAAAACTTAATCCGAAGATCCTTAAGCAAGGTCAGGATGCACTAAAAGGATTAAAAGGAGATGACGCTTATTTTAATTATGTTTTCCACGGCGGTTCAGGTTCATCTTTTGAAGAAATCCAAGAAACACTTGAATACGGTGTTATTAAAATGAACGTTGATACCGACACGCAATATGCATTCACACGTCCCATAGCTGATCATATGTTTAAAAATTACGACGGGGTTTTAAAAATTGACGGAGAAGTTGGAACCAAAAAGGTTTACGACCCTCGTTCTTATATGGGAAAAGCAGAAAAAGGAATTGCAGCGCGTGTTGTAGAAGCATGCCGGGATCTCAATTCTACAGGGAAGAGTATTTTTTAAGCTATGTATATATTAGCCTTATATTTATCTAAACTAGCCGCATTTACAATGCGGCTTTTAGGTAAGCGCGCTACATATCTGCCTGGAGAAATCGCATTAAAAGTATGCCCTAAATTTCTAGGTAAGATAGGCCGACCGCAAACAGTTGTTTGTGTTACCGGAACAAACGGTAAAACAACGGTCTGTAATATGATTTGCGATATTCTGCGTAAAAACGGGATTGATCCGGCAAATAATAATTACGGCTCAAACATTGCTTCAGGCATAGCAAGTGCGCTTTTACAAAACAGTGATTTTTTCGGAAGAGCAAAAAAACAATTAGCCGTCCTTGAAGTAGATGAACGTTCATCTCTTAAAATATATCCATATTTAAAACCTGATTTTGTTGTTTGTACAAATCTTTTCAGAGACTCAATAAAACGCAATGCGCATACGGAATTTATTTCTTATGTTATAAATAGCGCAATGCCTAAAACAACAAAACTTATTTTAAACGGCGACGATATCATCGCTTCGGGTATCGGTTCAAATGAAAATCCCAAAGTTTATTTTGGGATCGAAAGGCTTGAAAGAGATAATGATGAACCGAGCGATGCAATTCGTGACATAATTAATTGCCCTGTATGTGATACAGAGCTTACTTATGATTTTTCCCGTTATAATCACATAGGGAGAGTCCACTGCAAGAACTGCGGTTTTAAATCTCCGGATATAGATTATCTTGTCACTAAAATCGGTCAGACCGATATAACTATTTCTTATAAAAATAATGAAACCACTTATAATCAAATAAATGATAACATTGTTAACATTTATAATATGGCAGCAGCTATCGCTTTACTTCGTGAAATCGGCATTAATAATAAAAATATCATTTCCGCTTTTGAAGGTTTAAAACCGGTGCAGTCGCGTTTTTCTTCAGAGGTAAAAAACGGGATTGAAATAATAATGCAGCTTGCTAAAGGACAAAATCCTATAGCATGTTCTCGTGTTTTTGATTATATTGCACGCAGCGAAGGTGACAAGGCCGTTTTACTTAATCTTGACGACAGAGATGATGCAAAATACGACAGTGAAAACGTTACTTGGCTTTATGACTGTGATTACACAGGTTTATGCGATGATAGTATAAGACAGATAATTGTAGGCGGAAAGCGCGCACATGATCAACATTTGAGGTTGTTAATGGCGGGTGTACCCGAAAATAAAATTGTTATTACGGCAAAAGAATCCGATACTCCTGAATTTGTTTCATTTGAAGATATTGATAAAATATTTGTTTTATATGATATTTATACAGTTGATCTTGCTCAAAACATAAAAGACCGGTTAAAAGAGCGGTTGGATAAAGAGGTGGCAATATGCGAATAGAGGTTCTTTATCCCGAAGTTTGTAATCTGTTCGGAGATATGCAAAATATTAATTATTTGCGTTTTTGTATTC
This sequence comes from Clostridiales bacterium, assembly GCA_003343705.1. Classification (GTDB taxonomy): domain Bacteria; phylum Bacillota; class Clostridia; order Oscillospirales; family UBA644; genus QAKR01. Next base: position 77,114 of record QAKR01000010.1, read on the forward strand.
CTGATGCAGATTTTATTTGGACCCAGATAAATCAAAAGCCGTTTTTTGCGGATAATGATATTGATATGCTTTATATGGGGCCTTGCACCGAAAATCAGCAGCTTAAGATAATCGATAAACTTATGCCCTTTAAAGATAGGTTAGAAGAGCTTTTATTTCAAAATAAGGTTTTTCTTTTTACCGGTAATTCATTCGAAATTTTCGGTGACTACATAACAAATAAAACTATGTCATATGAAAAAAAATGTCTGGGATTTTTTCATTTTCATTCTGTAATTGACATGTTCAACCGAACAAACGTAAAAGTTCTCGGAAACTTTGATGATATTGAAATAGTTGGTTTTAAATCACAATTTTCAACACTGTTTGGGGATAATTCAACTGAGCATTTCGTTTCTTGTCAGCGAGGTTTCGGGTTTAATAAAAAGAGTAAGTTTGAAGGTGTTCGCCGACAAAACTTTTTTGGAACCAGTATTTTAGGGCCCTTGCTACCGTTAAACCCACCATTTACAAAGAAATTACTCGAGCTATTAGGCGTAGCTGACGCAAAAATAGCATTTGAAAAACAAGCAAAAGAAGCATATCAAGCACGTATAAATGAGTTTAAAAATCCTAAAATTAAATTTTGAAAAAAAGCGGATCACGTTGTGTTCCGCTTTTTTAAATAAGGAGATTAAAAGGGACTCAAGTGTTATAAAAAAGCTTATTTCCCTGGTCTTATGTGCAACTCTATTATTTTGCTTCGCACAACCCTACAGTGCAGATGTATTTATATTAGGAGATGTAACTAACGATAAGATTGTTAAATTAGATGACGCTATGCTTGTCTTTATGCACATTTCAAAAAAGCAACCACTTGAAATAGCATCAGAAACTGCTGCAGATGTTAATAAAGACGGAAAAATATCTCTAGTAGATGCTATGATTTTGTTCTCTTATATCGGAGGTAAAAGAGATCGTATTTCAGAAAACACAACACAAGAATATATGAGCGTAATGAGAACGATAAATCAATATCCACAAATTAAAGATAACAATACTTATGATTTCTCAGGGCTTGAAAGCATCAAGCTTGGTGCGTATTTCTGGTATGGATTTTCATATGATGGCTTTCAATACACAGACAGATTATTTAATGAATTTTCAGACAGAGAGCTCGTTTGGGGGTGGGTATGCGATTCTATTGAAAACATGGAGGATCAAATAGATTACGCTTCACAAGCAGGTCTTTCATATTTTGCATTCGACTGGTATTTTGGAAATCCTTCGCTTAATCATTCCGTAGATACTTTTTTAAAGGCTTCAAATTATGGAAAAATGGAATTTTGCTTAAATGTTTGTAACCATGAGGGGACTTATATTGAAGCGGCTAATTGGGAAAAAGCTGTAGACCAGTGGCTTCCCTATTTAACTCATCCTCAAAGCCTGAAGATTGACGGTAAGCCCGTTATAATGTTCTTTTCTACATATTATTTATCAGCTTTTTTGGGCAGCCAGCGTAAAATGAGGAAATACATTGATTATCTTGAAAATAAATTAATTGAAGCAGGGTTTCCTGGTGTGGTCGTAATCGGATCTGAAGTTCCATACACTGAAGCGGCTGACAGGAGTATAAATTTTGAAGAAAAGGCTTTTTCAGCAAATAATTGGGGCCAAGTATTGAATGCGGACATGAATTCCGGTATTGATTCATTTACCGGTTATAACTACCGCAAGGCTTCCCCTAAAATTTTGGAGGACGGGACTTCAACATACGAACTTGAGTATAAAGAAATGGCTTCTCAACACGAGCTTTGTTGGGAAAGGTTTTCAGATTATAATGTTCCATATGTCCCTGTTATACTTGGTGGATGGGATAACAGACCCTGGGAAACGGTTTTTCCGCTTAACCCGACAGGTCAGAACAGGGCTTGTTATGCCCCGGACCGAACTCCCGAAAAACTTTATGAGCATATTTTAAACGCTGCTGACTGGATGAAAAGAAACCCCGATTGTTCAGTAGGAAATCTTGCGGTTATATATGCTTGGGACGAGTTCTGTGAAGGAGGTTATATTGCACCTACAAAAGGTGATAACGGAAGCTACCTTGCCGCAATACGGCAGGCGGTAGACAGGATAAAGAAAGACAATATAACCGATTAATTTAACTTCAGTTTATATATAAATAACAGACGGCGGATTATTCCGCCGTCTGTTTCTATAACTTTATTAATATTTTTAAAAGCTATATATAATTTGAGATATTATTATGCTATGTCATCTTTAAATTTTATAGGAGGATCATCTTTATATTTTATAGGAAGAACAGCTGTATAAAAGCGTCCTGATTTCATAATTAACGGAGCTACTCTTCCGCTATAATAAATATCAATATTCTCGTCGTCTGAACACATAACGAATTTTAAAGATTCTTCAATTAATTTAATATTAAAACCTATAATTGGTTCACTATCATTGCTCTTCAGTTCCAAAGCCGAAACCTCTGTTATTATTCCCATTGTATTAATATTTACAAATACAATCGCTTCTTGCGATTTATTGTTTTTTCTTGACGCTGACAAAGAGATATATTTACTTTCGTAATCAATTTTTGCACCGTCAAAAGAAACAAGTAAACTTGCCGCTTGTCTTTTTGATAATTTAAACAATAAACTATCATTGTCTCGGCTGTTGAAAATCCGTGAGAGCGCGAATCTAGGGGATTTCAAATCGCCTGTATCAAAATAAGCATTAGATAAATCCCAATCATTTACGCCTTCCGGCAACATCACTGCCGCCCTGTGACTATCGCAAGCACATTTTACTCCGTTATGTTCTGAAACGGTTCGGATGAATTTCATAGCGTGTTTCTTATTTACAATTTTTTGCATAAGATATTCAGCGTTTTCAATGCTATAATACGGCATAGTATCGACTCCCTTTTCTGATAAAATATTATTAAAGACAAAGGGTCGAAAAGATAGAGGAAGAGCATCAGAATTCTTTAGCTCGGATGGATTTATTCCATGAAATTTTTTAAATGCATAACTAAAAGAAACAGCTGAATTATAGCCGTATTTTACAGCCACATCTATTATTTTTGTATTAGATATTTTTATCTCAACCGCTGCACATGTGAGCCTCCTTTTACGAATATATTCAGACAATGTCATATCTGTTACATTAACGAATACTTTTTCAAAGTCCCCTTGGGAACTGGCAAAAATAGAAGCAATTATTTTTTTATCTATTTCGCCATCAAGATTTTGCTCAATATAGTCTAAAACTGAATTCATCCGCTTTACCCAATCCACTTTCAACCCCACCTTCTATCATATATTCTATCATATTAAAACACTTTTCACACCATATTTACTATATAAAATATATTTAGTTTGGAGTGTTTTACCTAAGGACAGTCGATAATATCAACGATCTTATATAACAAACGAAATTAGTTATTATTAAAAATATAACTGAGATATTTTTTACCACATTAAAAATATTATATAGTTTATCTACTCATAATAATATTTTTAATTATGCTCCCCATTCCATGCAGATAAAACGCTAGACGGAATTTTAATGGCATCAAATCTATAATGAGCAGAAATTAACGCTCTTTTTAAATAATCTTCTTCCCTTTTTATCTGGCCTCCGTTATGAATGATCCATACCCTGCCGTTTTTACTACGCTTATCAGAGACTATCCCTATATGATCGTTGTCACCAAAAATTATAACATCTCCTGCTTGCCACTCTGTAACAGCAGAAGGGTCGGTTGTAAGTGAAACTGCATATTTATCAAAAAAAACTCGTAAATTACGCACACGACGAAAATCGATGTTAGGATCAGGCTTTTGCGCGGCTGGGTAGTCCTCGGGATTATTTGAAATATCTGAATCAATCATATCCTTTAATGAATATCCGGCATTTTTAAATGCACGCCAAATTACATCAGTACATACACCTATTTCACCCGGAGGATAGCCTCCCTGAAAATATGCTCCGTCATATTTCGGCTTATTTTCAGCATCTATTCGTGCACCTAACATAATATCTCGATAATCATCAATTCCATCACCATCGTAATCTGTTTGGCTTAAAATCGTATCAATACCTAGGTCAGAAGATGTATACACACGCTGGGGTAAAAAATTAAATGAATCCAGTAAAACAAAGGCTGTTATTAGAATGACGGTAATTATAATAATGATTATCACATTTCTTTTAGTTATATCTCTCACCCCTATAAATATATAAAGAATAATTTAATAGATATATTAACCCTACATGTTTTATTTTAACACGTTTTTGCAATACTTTCAAGTCTTTTTATTTGTAATATTTACTTTTACGATATTAGAAATAACAAATAAAAAATTATTTATTAATAAAATTGCATGTGAGCAGATTCGATGGAACAAAAACACAACCTTTACAATGTTTGTAGAAAAAGAGTTGACCGAAGAAGAGATTGCAGAAATAAAAACGTTAATTGAAAAGAAGTCTTAATACTTAGTAATATTTTTTTAGATATTAAATATAAGTATTTTAGGCTCATTTTGCGGAAGTGTTTTGCTTATGAAAAATAAAAGCAATTCCACAATTTGCAATTTATTTGATGTGGTTAATTCCTCTTATTTGATTTATCGTCCCATTTAGTATTGCAATCAAATATAGCTGCTTACACTGGTTTAATCCTTTTATTTGGATATTACTAAAAAATTTTTTTATTGATATAAAGCTTGCATATGTTAGTAAGTGATCTGTTGAAGTCTTAAAACGAATCAGTTTTGGTTTTCGTAATTTACGCTGATTCAGAAATGGAATATTTCATACTGCATAACCAAATGAGCAAAATCGTATCTATTG
>QAKR01000045.1 GCA_003343705.1 Clostridiales bacterium
TAGAGTTATTTTTATTAAAATCATTCTTTTTATTTTGCCATTGTATAAATATTTTCCATATCTTCTGTTGTCAATTTTTTAACAGAGCCTATTGTTCTTGTGTTTTTAAAGCTACAGTTATATGCAAGTGTCTTAATCTGTTCATCTGTTAAATTCAACCCGAGTTCTTTAATATTAGTAGGCATATTTACTGATCTGAAAAAATTCTCTGTTGCTTCAATTCCGATAAGAGCAGCTTTTTCATCATCTTTATTTTCAATTCCGTACACATTCCTTGCAAATTGTGCAAATCTGGGAACGGCCTCTTTATAAACATATTTTGCCCATGCCGGCCATACTGCTGCAAGACCAGCACCATGTGTTACATCAAACATTCCCCCAAGCTCATGTTCAAGTTGATGACAAGCCCAGTCACCTGCGTCATTTCCACATTCGGTAAGGCCGTTATGAGAAAGGCTTGACGCCCACATTACTTCAGCTCTTGCATTATAATTTTTAGGGTCCTTCAATAGGATCTTCGCATTGTTCATAACCGTTCTTAAAAGAGCTTCTGCAATACCATTTGTTATTTCCGCATTATTTCCTGAATTAAAATATCGTTCCATTGTATGCATCATTATATCCACACAACCGCTTTGTGTTTGATATTCAGGCAATGTCATTGTCAATTCTGGGTTCATGACAGCGAACTTACAACGGCTGAAATCGCAATTACAGCCACGTTTTTCAAGCGTATCATCATTTGTTATAACAGAAGAATTACTCATTTCACTTCCGGCAGCAGCTATAGTTAAAATTGTACCTATAGGAAGACAATCTTGGGGAAATCTTGTTTTTTTATAAAAATCCCAAACATCACCTTCATTTACCACTCCATAACCGATTGCCTTTGCAGAGTCTATAACACTTCCGCCTCCAAGAGCAAGAATAAAATCAATATTCTCTTTTTTACAAATATCGATTCCTTCATAAACTTTTGAAAGACGAGGATTCGGAACAACGCCACCAAGTGTTATAAAAGCTATATTTTCATTGTGTATAGATTTTATAACTCTATCCAATAACCCTGAACGAACGACACTTCCGCCTCCGTAATGTATAAGAACTTTTTTCCCGCCGTATTCTTTAATCAATTTTCCAACTATGTTTTCCGTATCTTTTCCGAAAACAACACGTGTCGGTGTATAATATTTAAAATTATTCATAACAAATACCTCTTTGGTTAATAATAATATTATTATACCACTAAATTCGTATATTTTCAAGTTTTTTTATAAAATAAATATTTCATTCTTTTTTTCGTAAATTTCTATTTACTTTTGATCGGTTTTGATGTATAATATTATATGATATAAATTTATTTCATACGGAGGATATAATTATGAAAACAAAAGCAGTACGCCTTTACGGAAAAGAAGACCTTCGACTTGAAGAGTTTGAACTTCCCGCAATTAAAGACGATGAGATTTTAGCACACGTTATTTCCGACAGCATTTGCATGTCATCATTCAAAGCTGCGGAACAGGGCGCTGATCATAAAAGAGTTCCTAACGATGTAGCTGAAAATCCTATTATAATCGGTCACGAATTCTGTGGTGAAATCGTTGAAGTAGGTAAAAAATGGCAAAACGAGTTTTCTGTAGGTCAGAAATTTTCAATTCAGCCCGCTCTTAACCAGGAAAACGACCCCTACGCAGCACCCGGATATTCTTTTAAACATATCGGTGGTGATGCAACATACATCATCATCCCCGCTGCTGTTATGGAACACGGATGCCTTTTAAAATACAATGGTGATGCTTATTTTTATGGCTCAGTCGCAGAACCTATGAGCTGTATAGTCGGTGGTTACCATGCAAACTATCATATTAAACAAGGCACATATGTTCATGATATGGGTATTGTTGAAGGCGGCTGTACTGCAATTCTTGCAGGTGTTGGTCCTATGGGTATGGGAGCTATAGACTATGCTCTTCATGCACCACTCCGCCCCTCAATTCTCGTTGTTACAGATATCGACACAGCTCGTCTTGAAAGAGCTGCAAGTATATATACAGTTGAAGAAGCAGCTAAAAACGGAGTTAAACTCTATTATGTTAACACTAACGAAGTTGGTGATGCTGACGAATACCTTATGAATCTCACTAACGGTCACGGATTCGATGACGTATTTGTGTTTGCACCAGTTAAGCCCGTTGTTGAACAAGGCGACCGTATTTTGGCAAAAGACGGCTGCTTAAACTTCTTTGCCGGCCCGATTGACCCCAAATTCTCTGCAATGTTTAATTTCTACAATGTTCACTATGCTGCAACACACATTGTCGGCACTTCCGGTGGTAACACAGATGACATGAAAGAATCCCTTCTTATGATGGAACAGGGCAAAATAAATCCTGCAGCCATGATAACTCATATAGGTGGTCTTAATGCTGTTATTGAAACAACATTAAACCTTCCCAAAATCCCCGGAGGCAAAAAGCTTATTTATACAAACATCGACCTTCCACTTACCGCAATAACTGATTTTGCAAAAGCTGGCGAAACCGACCCGATGTTTAAGAAACTTGATGAAATAGTTTCTGCAAACAATGGGCTTTGGTGCATTGAAGCAGAAAAATTCTTGCTTGCAAACGCAAAATCAATATAACGGAGGCTTAAGGTATAATGGGACTTAAGGAGCTTGTTGAAATATCCAACAAATATGGCAAAAACCCTAATCTTGTTCTTGCCGGAGGCGGCAACACTTCTTTTAAAGATGACAAAACTCTTTATATAAAAGGTTCTGGTACTACACTTGCTACAATAACTACAGAAGGCTTTGTAGAACTGGATCGCAAGGCTCTCGGCGCAATGTGGACAAAAGATTATCCTGAAAACGGTAAGGAAAGAGAAGATGCCGTTTTGGAAGATTTAATGAATGCACGCGCTGCTTCAAGCAAATCTAAAAGACCCAGCGTAGAAACATCTTTACATGACATTTTCCCGCAAAGTTATGTTGTTCATCTTCACCCTGCCCTTGTAAACGGACTTACTTGCGGCAAAAACGGTGAAAAGATTACAGCAGAGATATTCCCTGATGCACTCTGGATTCCCGAAATTGAACCTGGTTGGACACTTGCATCAAAAGTAAAAGAAGAATTTGATAAAAAGGTTAAAGAAACAGGCAAAACACCTTCAATTATAATTCTTGAAAATCACGGGATATTTGTTGCCGGTAACAGCGAAAAAGAAATTGACGAAATATACGACAACGTGCTTTCAACTCTTGAAGCAAAGCTGACAAGAAAAGTAGATCAAGCTGATGTTGAATTCGATAAAGAATGTGCAGCCTATATTGCTCCGGCAATAAGAATGATTCTTAAAAATGGCCCTACTTCAATCGTAACCGTTTTTAACAATGCAGACATTAGTTCTTTTATTGCTGATGAAAAAGCGTTCTCTCCTCTTTCATCTGCATACACACCTGACCATATTGTTTATTATAAGCCCTACCCTCTTTTTGTTGAGAAAAAAGATGATCTTGACGAACAAAACGATCTTATCAAAACAAAAGTCGAAGCTTATATTGAAAAATACGGTTATGCACCGAGAATAATCGCTGTTGAAGGTCTTTGTGTTTTCGCACACGGTTCAACAAAGAAAAATGCAGATACTGCAAAAATGCTTTTCCTTGATGCTGTTAAAATTGCAGTTTATACACAGTCCTTTGGCGGAGCAAAATTCATGAGTGATAAACTCATTTCCTTTATTACAAATTGGGAAGTTGAAAGTTATCGTTCTTCTGTAGGTTCCGGCGTTCAACAGCAAAGAATTGCCGAAAAAATCATGATAGTTACAGGTGCCGCACAAGGTTTCGGACAAGGCATTGCAGAAAGCCTTATGAACAATGGTTGTAATATGGTAATTGCCGATATGAATCTTGAGCTTTCTCAGAAAAACGTTGATGTTTATCATGAAAAATACGGATTTGGTAAATCTCTTGCTGTAGGCGTCAATGTAGGCGATGAAGATTCTGTACTTAAAATGCTTATTGATACTGTTATGGCTTACGGCGGCATTGACATGCTTATAAGTAATGCAGGTATTGCACGCAGCGGAAACATTGAGCAGACAACAAAACAGTCTCTTGAATTCCACACATTGGTAAACTATACAGGCTTTTTCCTTTGCTCCAAATATGCATCTCGTATTATGAAAATCCAGCATAAATACGCACCGAATGAATATTTTGATATTGTTCAGGTCAATTCAAAATCCGGGCTTGAAGGCAGTAATAAGAATTTTGCATATGCAGGCAGTAAATTCGGAGGCATTGGCCTTGTTCAGTCCTTTGCTCTTGAACTTGTTGAATTCAATATTAAAGTAAATGCAGTATGCCCTGGAAACTTTCTTGACGGGCCGCTGTGGTCTGACCCTGAAAAAGGTCTTTTCGTACAATATCTTAACTCAGGAAAAGTTCCCGGTGCAAAAACAATTGAAGACGTAAGACGTGCGTATGAAGCAAAAGTTCCTATGAACAGAGGCTGCTTCCCTGATGATGTAGCAACCGCTATTATGTATTGCATGGAACAAAAATATGAAACAGGACAAGCTATCCCCGTAACAGGCGGACAAGTAATGTTAAAATAATTATTTTAAGGGGGCCGCAAGGCTCCCTTTTTTTTAAAAGAGGTTATTATGAATATATTAAAAAGATATAATTTTAAATATGTATCAAACTTCCGAGATCTTGGAGGTTATGAAGCAGTAAACAAAGCAATTTGCTGGCACAAACTTTACAGATCTTCTTCATTGTTTGATTTAACGGATGATGAATGGTTATATTTAAAAGATACATTAAATATAAGAACTGTTATTGATTTGCGTTATGATTATGAAGCTAAACAAAGGTTATATAAAACACCTGATAAAATCACTTACATAAATCTTCCGTTACAAACACCGGGCTTCGATATGGAAAGCCTTTCCGAAAAGACACGCAAAGCTGTTTCAGACGGAAAAATGTACGAATACCCTCAAATGGTTTTAGGCGATACAAAAAAGCTTTGTGAGATTATTACAACAATAACAGAAAGCCTTGAAAAAGGCGGTGTAATCTTTCATTGTTACGCAGGTAAAGACCGAACAGGTGTTGTTGCCGCAGTTATTTTATATCTGTTGGGCGTTGATAAAAGTGATATAATTGCAGATTATGAAGTTTCTTATACATATAACGAAAAAACAGTTAACCCTGAAATACGTAAGGTTGTTGGTAAAGAAGATGTTCCGAGTTTACACTCATCTGCTTGTCAAATGAAAGCACTGCTTGATTTGTTCGATGAAGTTGATTTACCAACACTTTTATATAAAAACGGTTTTACATCCGTGGAAAACTTAAAAAATTCGATGCTGATATAAAATTTATATCAGCATTACTGCATATGTGTACTTTGTGCGTTGACATTATGTTTTTTTTGTGATACAATTACAATATATTATATAGTGGTTAAATATGTCTACAAAAATAAACATAAGGAGTATTTATCATGAAAAGAAAAGTTGTAGCGTTTATCTCAACACTTGCAGTTGTACTATCGCTTATTTCAGCAATTTCATTACCAACTATTGCAGCAAATGGAGCAACAGTAATTCCCAGAACAGAAACTCACCCGACAATTGACGGAGTTATATCAAAAAATGAATGGTATGGCGCATATACTGAAATTCTTAATTATGAAAACGCTTGGGTAAAATGGTCTGAGAATTTAAATGACGAGAAATTTGCAGATATAAGTCCTACAGCTTCTGTAAAAATGTCAATATGTTGGTATATGGGTTCTGTTGATCAAAATACAAAGTACAATCCTCAAAACGATCTTGAAGGCGGCCTTTATTATCTATTTGAAGTCATTGATACAACTAGGCCTTGGTATGTAGGTGTTAACGGCAGCGGTTCAAAGGAGTCAATTACTACAGACAGCGTGCAAGTATTCATAGATCCGGGTAATCATAAATCAGCTGCTCCTTGTGACGACAGTTATTGTTACACATTTGTACCTTCTTCTGCAGGATACCTAAACCAAGGTACAATTCCTTCTGGTGCCGGTTTTTGGTGGGAAATCTGGCAAATAAAGCTTACAGAAGAAAATGAAGCTTATAAAGATTTTGCTAAAACAGCCTCAAAGCCTGATTTCACATTCAGCCCTGAGTTTCCTCTTCCTACCGGAGATCCTAATACTGACGCTTATAAACAAGCTTTCGATAAAGCATATCAGAACGCTACTCAAAATGGTTATACTATCGAAGGATTTATATCTTTTTACGGGTTAAGCTTTAAAAATGCAAACAATGATGATTCTTCATTTATGATAACAGACATTAATACAGCTGTAGGCACTCAATTCGGTATGGCTATATCTAATATTGACAGCTTTTACAACGGGCCAATAAACCCTGAAGATTATGAGCTAAAAGACAATATGCATTTAATCTCTGCCATGGCCAACTCTTATGGTGATTCCTGGCAAGAAATAAACTATCCTGACACATACAGAACGTATGAATTAGGGGCTTTTGCACCTAAACCAACTGAAACAGATTTTAGTTTAAGTTCTACAGTGGCACAAGTTGGTGAAGAAATTACAGTTACAGTAAATCTACTTAAAGCAGAAAAAGCTATAAGCGGAGCATTAATTGATCTTTTTTATGACAAAACAGCTCTTCAGCTTATTTCCACAGAACAAGATATTCTTTCTACAGTAGATTTTGAAGTTTCAATTTTTGAGGGTGAAAAAAGCCTTGTTGTTAATACTGATTATAATCAAACAGGAATTAGACTTGAAGTCGTAAATATTGATGGTTATGATACACCCTGCCGAATGATGCAAATAAAATTTAAAGTTTTAAAAGAAATAGATAGTTTTCCGGAAATTTCGCTTGTTGTAGATAGTTTATTAGATGTTAATTATTTGGATATATCATCGAGTGTTTCAAATAAGATAACACCAACCGGAAATATTAATATAGTCGGTTTTCTTGCGTATGGAGATAAATTAGCTGTAGACAAAACAGCTCTATACCCCGGCAATGCTGCATATTCATACCAATGGATGCGTGATAATGTGGATATCAGAGGAGAAATGAGATCTTTTTATATAACAAAGCCGGAGGATATAAATCATAATATAAGTGTGAAAATTACTTATATTAATAATGACGAGACAGAAGTTATATCACCTGCTGTAACTATTACAAAGAGGGCATTTGTAAACCCGGAAAAACCCACAGCAGAGGCTATTGGATTAGATAAAATCACACTTAGACATTTAGACGGTTACCAATATTCTATTAACGGTGAAAACTGGCAAAATTCAAATGTCTTTGAAAACCTAAAACCTAATACAGAATACAAATTTTATACTCGATATGCCGAGACTGACACATATTATGCTTCTGAAAAATCGGAACCGATTATTGTCAAAACAATGAGTAATGTAAAAAAAGGCGATATTAATAATAATGATAAAATAGAGCTTACAGATGCGATGAAAGCTTTCCAGCATGTGTCTGGTAAAGTGACTCTTGATAAAGAAATGTTTGCTGCAGCTGATATCGATAATAATGGTAAAGTTGAACTTTCCGATGCAATGAAAATATTCCAATTCGTAGCAGGTAAATTAGAAGAACTATAATATTCCATCTAGATTTAAACAACCCGACAGCTATTAAAGCTGTCGGGTTGTTTAAATCTTATTCTATTTTAAATAAATTATAATTTTTTACAAATAAATCTTAAATTAATATTTTAAATATATAATCCAAATTATATATTTATCTCAGATACTTCTTTCCCCTGTTTTTTTGCATATTTAATTGTATATGATGTTCCACCTTTAATATTTTCATCATAAACAGCAATTAACTTTTCACAGTGGTTAACAAGGATTTCATCACGCTGTAAATAAGCATTGCGGCATGCATGGTCGCTTACACTTAATATAATATCACATCTATTTAATATATTTTTATATATTATTTGATCTTCTTCTTTCCAAATATCAGACTGCCCTTCAAATGGAATAACTGCATAAAGGTTAATATTTTTAAACCTTTTTAAAGAGATTATCTCTTCAGCAGCCCAAATGTCTACACCTAACGCCATTCCACATAAAAAAACATTATAGCCTTCATCAACAGCTTTTTTTATTTCCTGTTTTAATCGGCTTTTAATACATTTAATTAAATCTTTATACGGAGTTGCGGACAATGCTAACTTTTGAGGTCTGTACCCTGTAATCGCACAAATTTTCTTACCTCCAAACAGTTTTTTTTCGTCTATATAAAAATCCATTCTTCACACTCCTTTGTGATATAATATTTTCAATGTGTATCAAAGCTACCAAACACACAGAGCGTGCATTTGCGGATAACTCCGCAAATATTGCTCTATTTTCATCGTTTATAGAAAACGCAAAGTGTTTTCCCTGCGGCATTTGCCGCGTACTGAGCTTTGCTCAGATAAACTTATGATATAATAACAGATATTTTTATTTATGTCAAGTATCAATATCACATTATGTGATATTTCATAATATCTTCACATATTCAACTTTACATTACACATTTTATGTGATATAATATATTCGAGGTGTGATATTATGACAACATCAGAAAAATTTAAAATTTTAACGGAAGGAGCCAAATATGATGTTTCATGCTCATCTTCCGGATCTGATCGAGGCTCAAAAAAAGGAAAGCTCGGAATGCCTACTCAGGGAGGATGCTGTCATTCTTTTACCGCAGACGGAAGATGCATCTCACTGTTAAAAATACTTTTAACCAATAACTGCATTTACAACTGCCGATATTGTGTTAATCGCAGTGACATTGACGTTCCCCGTGCTATATTTACACCGGATGAGCTATGTAACATTGTAATCGAATTTTACAAACGGAATTTTATTGAAGGCCTCTTTCTCTCATCAGCTGTTTTTCGTTCACCAAATTATACCATGGAACTATTAGTGAATGTTGTCGAAAAGCTACGAACAGAATATAACTTTAACGGATATATTCATTTAAAGGGTATACCCGGATGCGATCAGATTCTTGTAGATAAGGCTGCTGCCCTGGTTGACAGGATGAGCATGAACATAGAGCTCCCAAGTAAAACCGGCTTAAAAATGTTGGCACCTCAAAAAGACAGTGAACAAATAGTAACACCTATGCGTCGCCTTTCAGATTTATATCTAGCACAAAAAGCTGGCGAATTAAAAAAAGGAAGTGTTGTCCCTGCCGGGCAAACAACACAAATGATAATAGGTGCAACACAGGACACAGACGGTAAAATAATCAGGCTTTCTGAACGGCTTTACCGTGGGCTCTCAATGAAACGTGTTTATTATTCAGCTTATGTTCCGTTGGGGGATGAAAAATATATCCCTATAAAACCACCGAATCTTATACGTGAAAATAGGCTTTACCAAGCAGATTGGCTTTTGCGGTTTTATGGATTTGAAGCAAAAGAACTTATACCAGAGGAACTTGATTTACCTCTTGATATAGACCCGAAAAGTGCTTGGGCAATAAGAAATCTTGATAAATTTCCTGTTGAAATAAATAAAGCAGATTACGAAACTCTTTTAAGAGTCCCGGGCTTAGGTGTTAAATCTGTAAACCGAATTGTTGCAGCACGTAAATCTACAAACTTATCTTATGAAGATTTAAAAAAAATGAAAGTGGTTCTTAAACGTGCTCGTCATTTCATATTATGTAATGGTAAGTTTTATGGCAGCAGTTATAATGAAGAAACACTTAGATATTCACTTACAACTCCGGAGTTTGTAAGAGCTCCGCCCGAACAACTTACCCTTTTTAATACACAGAATGAATCAATGCTGAATGAAAAAAGCACCTTACCATTACTTGCTGCACCTGAACTAATATTATCCGCAAATTTGGGGGAATTGTGATGACTGTTTATAAATACGACGGAACCTTGGACGGGTTCTTCTCAACCGTTTTCGAAATTTATACTACCAAAACTTTACCCGATGAAATAACTTCATCGGAAGAAATTCAGCTTGGATTGGAAACTAATATTATAAACATTATCACCGATGATAAAAAAGCTTTACGTATAAAAAACAGCATAATCAAAAATATAGGAGCTGATGAGCTTCATAAATTTGATTATGCCTTTGCGTCTTGTGACGAACAAAAAGAAATGAAAATGTTTTCTTTTGCTCGACTTGTATTTAAACATGGTAGCAGTGTTTTACATATGATGTCTTTAATTGAAGTTATAAATTTTAATTTAATGGTTTCAAAAGTTACACTTGAAGTAGAACATATAAAAGGTTTTTTACGTTTTGCCCAATTATCTAACGGATTATTTTTAGCTTCCTACACTCCGGATAATGATATAACATGTTTTATACTTCCTTATTTTGCAGATAGAAACGGAGCTATGAATTTTATTATTTTCGATAAATCCAGAAATAAAATGGGGCTTTTCAATGGTGAAAAATATGAAATTATTACTTGTAATGAAAACATTCCCGAAATTTTCACTGAAGAAGAAGCTTATTGTCAGAGTATGTGGCAGCAGTATTTTGAGACTGTTTCTATCGCTTCTCGAAAAAACAAACGGCTCCAGAACAGAGCTCTACCTATACGATATAGACGCAACATGAGTGAGTTTTCAAGCCGCTAACTACTTTTTTCTCGCTTTAAATATAAGTGCAACGATAACACCGAAAATGATTGCTGCGCCTATCCCTCCAGCTGTTGCGGTAAGTCCGCCAGTAAAAACACCTAAAAGACCTTTTTCATCAACAGCTTTTTCGACGCCTCTGGCAAGAGCGTATCCAAAACCGGTAAGAGGAACGGTAGCCCCTGCTTTTGCAAAATCTACAATCATTTTATAGAAGCCGAAGGATGAAAGAATTACTCCGCCTACAACATATCCAACAAGAATTCTTGCTGGTGTGAGTTTTGTTTTATCAATTATAATTTGACCGATAAGGCAAAACAATCCACCGATTAAAAAAACATATAAATAATTCATATTCACACCTCGAAATGGACAAGATGCGCTATGCCCGGTATATTTTCACCTTGTAAAATACTTGTGGGGCTCATTAGTGCGCCTGTTGCAACAAATAAAACATTACGATAAGTCTGTTTTCTCATTTCAGGTAAAACAAACCCGCATAATACGCTTGCAGAACAGCCACAACCTGACCCACCGGCATGAGCATCTTGTGTATGATCGTAAATTAACATTCCGCAGTCTTGATATCGGTTTTGAACATCATAATTTTCTCGTTTAAGAAACTCCGCAACAACGGCATGTCCTACATGCCCTAAATCCCCTGTAAGGATTAGATCATAATTTTCCGGTGCAGTAGAAGTATCTTCAAAGAACGTTACCAATGTTTGTATAGCTGCAGGAGCCATAGCTGTTCCCATATTATTTATATCCGCTATTTTTTTATCACAAATAACACCGGGCGATATCTCTGTTATTCGCGGAGATCCTTCCCCATTCCCTATTAAAACACATCCTGAGCCTGTAACTGTCCACTGTGCCGTTGACGCGCGTTGTGAACCATATTCAAGAGGAAACCTGTATTGTCTTTCCGCTGCACAATAATGTGAGCTCGTAACACATAATGCTTTTTGGGCAAACCCGCCATCCACAGACATCGCAGCTAATGTCAGCGTTTCAGCCATTGTGCTGCAAGCGCCGTAGACTCCAAAATAACTAATATCAAAACCACCGACGCCATAGTTCGAGCCAATGCACTGATTGAGCAAATCCCCCGCATAGATGAAGTCAACGTTTTTCGGACTTGTCTTTGTGCTTTCGATAACACTTTGTATCGCCTCCTTTTGCATAAAAGCTTCTGCTTTTTCAAACGTTTTTTGTCCGCAATATTCATCATAATAAAAATTCTCAAAATAATGCCCCAGAGGGCCTTTTTTTTCTTTTTCACCCACTACTGCTGCATACCCTAAAACTCCAACGGTATTTTCCAACCTGAATGTTCTTTTCCCTATTTTTTTCATTATGCCACCATCTTTATTATATAATAAATAAGCCCATATATAAACGAAGCACAAGTACCGTAAACAATTACAGGGCCGGCAATAGAAAACATCTTTACTCCTGTACCTAAAATAAGTCCTTCTTTTTTAAATTCAAGCGCAGGCGAGACCATTGCATTTGCAAAACCTGTTATAGGAACAAGCGTTCCGGCGCCACCTATTTTTGCAAGCTTATCGTATAACCCAAAACCAGTAAAAATCGCACTTAAAAATACAAGAGAAATTGAAGTAAATGTTTGGGCTGTTTCAATATCCATTTTACATACGCCTACGTACATATCAAAAATAGCTTGACCGACAACACAAATAAGCCCCCCAATAATAAAAGCTAAAATGCAATCTTTTACAATCGGAGACTTTTTTTCTTTTGTTTTTGCTACAGCTTTAAATTCTTCTGTTTTCAAAAAAACCACTCCTTCAACGATATTATTGAAAATTTTTCTTATTTTATACCCCAAAATAGTTTTAAATAAAAAAAGAATGACGGTTATTTTAACAACCGTCATTTACTTTATTTAACAATTTTCATCTCAAACCAAAATATACTACCTTTCCCTACTTCACTTAAAACACCGTAACGAAGCCCATGTTTTTCAAGGATTTTCTTAACTATTGAAAGACCTATACCTGTTCCGACAACGGCTCTTTTATGCGTTTTATCAGATTTATAATATCTATCCCAAATATAAGGGATCTCTTTTTCATTAATTCCCTCACCTTTATCTTCAACTTCAATACGAACATTTTCGTTTTCGACCTTTTGCCTAATATAAACTTCTTTTGACGTTCCGCTGTAATTAACTGCATTTGTCAAAAAATTATAAATAACTTGAGATAGCTTAATCTTGTCCCCTTCTACAAAAACATCACAGTCGGCATCAAAATTAAAAATAAATCCATCTTCCGCAGTAAGTTTTGAAAAACGTTTTAAAATATCACTAATAACTTCAGTTACAGAGAATTGTTCTTTATTTAAATATTCTGCGTCACTCTGTAGTTTTGATAAATCCAACATATCATTTACAAGGGTTGTAAGCCTATGGCTTTCATCTATTATTATTTGAATATTTTCTTTAGTATTTTCGCCTGGCAAATCACGTATAGCTTCTCCGTAACCAGCTATAAGCGTAAGCGGTGTCCTAAGATCATGCGAAACATTTGCAATTAGCTCGCGTCTCAATGTTTCAGTTTTATTAAGCTCACCTGCTGCATAATTCAATGTATTAGCAAGCTCTTCAATCTCTTTATAACTTCTTGTTTTAAATTCAACATCATAATTTGCTCGTGCAAGTTCTTTAGCACATTCATTAATTTTAACAATAGGATTTGAAATTTTTTTTGATATTAAAAACGCCAGAAAAACTGCAACTGTTAAAAGTATAACCGTAACACAAATAAGCTGTATTTTTAAAGTCTTGACTGTTACATCAACAGGTGTAATACGTGATGTCACTAATAAAATAACATCTTCAGTACTTGAAGTACCTTTTATTATTTTTAAATAAATAATACTTTTATTACTTTTGTTTCCGTCTTTTTTATTATCATCCGGTTCAGGCATATTTACCGGCGGTTGTGGTTCTTTTCTTGATGAATGCAATTCAGGGCTACCCTGTCCTATTTCAAAGCATTCAAAAAACACTCCACCGTTTTCAACTGCTTTTGATGCCATTGATTTTATATCTTCAGCAGTAAATCTTTTCCCAAATTCACCTGTAGCATTATTTACAATATAATTACTCTGCCCATTTTCATCACAAATCATTACAAATAAATCATTGTTTTTCGCGATATTTTCTACATTACTTTTATCATCAATAGATTCAGCAATATCCGATGTGGCAGCTTTTATTTCATTTATTTTAATAAATTTATAAAAGTCGTCTAAAAAGACAATTTGAAAAACCCACAAAAGCGCAATAATAACAATAACAAAAACGGCAAGCCATAAAAATAAATGCCATTTTATTCCTAATATTTTACGCTTCAAATCTATACCCCATTCCCCTTAATGTAACAACGAACTTACTGTATACGCCTAAGCTTTTTCTTAATAATTTTATATGCGTATCAAGTGTTCTGTCGTCTCCGTAAAAATCATACCCCCATACTTCAGTTATAAGTTTTTCACGGCTAAGCGCAATATTTTTATTACGCACCATATAAAATAAAAGATCAAACTCTTTAGGAGTTAATTCTGCTTTTTTTCCATCAACAAAAACAAACCTTCCTAAAAAATCGATAGCTAATCCTTCAAAAGAAACATTGTCAGTTTGTATATTTTTGGTTGTTCGTCGTATAATTGCAGCAACTCGCATCATAAGCTCTTTAGGTGAAAACGGTTTTACAACATAATCGTCTATCCCTAATTCAAAACCATGTATTTTATCATATTCCTCGCCTCTAGCCGAAAGCATTAATATAGGAATCGATTTATTTTTTAAGATTTCCTTACTTGCAGAAAACCCGTCCAACTCAGGCATCATTATATCCATTATAATAAGGTCATAATCTTTGTTTTTGCAAATCGAAATAGCGTCCATTCCGTTTTTTGCTTCATCAACATCATAGCCCTCAAATATCGCATACTTTTTTATCAGTGAACGGATTTTTTCTTCATCGTCTACTATTAATAATTTACTCATTTATACCACCCCTTTAAATAATAATACATTTATGTGAACAGAATGTGAAGTCTCACTGATTATCATTGAAAATTTTAAATTCATAATTTTCAGTTTACTGCCACAAATTTTCCAAGTGAATTGAAAATATTTACTACATTTTTAAGCTATAATAATTACAAATCATAAAATTCGAAAGTAAAATAATATAATAGAAAAGGACTGATTTTATGTACGGACAATATCCCGATCCTTACCAAAACCAACCTCAGGCCGAAACAAAAAAAACCTCAAAAATAAGTTTAGGTGCTGTTGTATTCATCATCATAATTTCAATTATTTTAGGAGGAGCCGCAACAGGAACAAGTGTTTATTTTGCTATTAAAAACAATAATCAAAATGAACTTACACAATTAAGCGGAGAAGTTGATATGCTAAAAAACACAATAAAGCAAATTAACACATCAACTTCGCCACAAAATATTAAAATAAACACTGATTCTACAGGGGTTACTGCAATAGCTGAAAAAGTAAAACCTTCTATTGTCGGTATACAGCTAACCGTCCCTTCTTCACGCGTTCAAAATGGTTTCTTCAGTTATGATACACAACCACAATCTTCGTCAGGGTCAGGTGTAATCCTTTCAGATGATGGATATATAGGAACTAATTATCATGTTATTGAAAGTGCAATAGGAAATTCATCAGCTATTTTACAAGTAGTTCTTAATGACGGAACAACATACGATGCAAAGGTAATTGGACATGATAGTCAAAATGATTTAGCTGTCATTAAAATAGAAGCTTTAGGGCTACCGGCAGCAGAACTAGGTAATTCGAGTGAACTTAAAGTAGGCGAAATTGCTGTTGCAATCGGAAACCCTCTTGGTCTTCAATTTGCAGGAAGTGTAACAGTTGGATATATAAGTGCACTTGACCGCAACTTAAACGGGGAAAACACATCCGAAACACTTATACAAACAGACGCTGCAATAAACCCCGGCAACAGCGGCGGAGCCTTAATAAACGGTAAAGGTCAAGTAATTGGAATAACATCCAGCAAAATATCATCAACAGATGTAGAAGGATTGAATTTTGCAATTCCTATTTCTTTTGCATCACCTATATTTAACGATATTATGGAATATGGCTATGTTAAAGACCGTCCGGCAACGGGAATAACAGGGCAAGAGGTTACAACCACAATGGCACATTGGTATAATGTTCCGCAAGGGCTTTATGTAACGGCAGTTGAAAAAGATAGTGGTGCTGCAAATGCCGATATACAAGTTGGTGATATAATAGTCTCAGTTGATGATACTCCTATAAAATCCATGAGCGATCTTAAAGCTATAAATAAAAATCACTCGGTTGGAGATGTTCTTTCATTTACTATATACCGTAAGGATTCAAAATTTACGGTTGCTGTTACATTAAGTGAAGATAAAGGCGGTTGAAATTAAAAATAATATTATATATATATTGATTTTGATCCTCTTTTGTGTTAATACATCATAACACAAAAGAGGATACCATTTTATTAAATAAATAGATTAGTTAAATAAAAGTTTGCTATAAAATAGTAATTTGGTGGAACAAAAACTATAGTATCATCTGACAGCATCAGTATAACATAAAGAATATAAATACAATTAAAGATATTTGTGAATAATCCAAAATAATATTTTAAATGATACTTCATTTAAATATTCACAAAAATGTTGTTGAATTAGTAACTAATAAGTGTTATAATTATTTATTATATTTAAGGAGGTAATTAATAATGAATGAACAGGTTTTACAAATTGCGGAGCGAATACGGGGGTTACGAATTATACTTGATATATCAACCGCTGAAATGGCCGACGTTTGTTCGACCTCCGAAGAAGACTATGTTGCACATGAAAACGGTGACCTTGATTTTTCTTTTACGTTTTTATATAAATGCGCAAAGCGCTTCGGTGTTGATATAACCGAAATAATAACCGGCGAAAAACCCAATCTTTCTTTTTACAGCATTGTCCGCAAAAACGAAGGCCTACCGATTAAACGTCGTAAAGGCTTCGATTACCAGCATCTTGCAGCTTTATTTAAAGAAAAAATAAGCGAGCCGTTTTTGGTAACAGCAAAGTACGATGCTATAGCTGAAAAGAACGAAATAGAGCTTTCCACACACGCAGGTGAAGAATTTGATTATATCATTGAAGGCAGCTTGAAAGTAAGGCTTGAAAACCATATAGAAGTGCTTAATGAAGGCGATTGCATTTATTACAACAGCGGACATGGGCACGGTATGATTGCCACAGGTGGCAAGGATTGTAAATTTCTTGCTATTGTAATGAGTAAAAACGAGGAGAAATGATTTATGCTTGTCTATAAAAATTTTGTTGATGATGAGGTTGATGAAAAAGGTTGTTTAAAATCTTTAAATTTTCATCCGCCGGTAACATATAACTTTGGTTTTGATGTCGTTGATGCTGTTGCAGAAAAATCTCCGGATAAACTTGCAATGCTCTGGATCTCACGCACTAACGAAGAAAAACGTTTTACATTTTCAGATATAAAAAAATACTCAAATAAAACAGCAAACTATTTTAAAAAGCTTGGTATAAAAAAAGGTGACAGGGTTCTTTTAGTCTTAAAAAGACACTATCAATTTTGGTTTGCAATAACAGCACTCCATAAAATCGGAGCAATAGCTATACCTGCAACATTTTTACTTACAAAAAAAGACTTTGTATATCGTTTCAACGCTGCAGGTGTAAAGGCTGTCATTTCAACAAATGAAAACGATATTCCTGAAGCAATTGAAATGTCTGAAGCTGAAAGCCCAACTCTTAAAATCAAATCAATTGTAAACGGAGAGCGTGAAGGCTGGTCTGATTTTGATAAATGCATAGAAGAAGAAAGTGATATTTTTCAACGTCCGACAGGTGACGACGCTGTTTATCTTAACGATTTGATTTTAATGTATTTCACATCCGGTACAACCGGTTATCCCAAAATAGCAGCGCATGACAGCACCTATTCTCTGGGGCATCTTGTTACAGCTCGTTATTGGCATAATGTTGATCCTGACGGCTTGCATTTAACAATCTCTGATACAGGCTGGGGTAAAGCAGTTTGGGGAAAATATTACGGCCAATGGCTTTGTGAAGCAGCTATTTTCGTTTATGACTTTGAAAAATTTGATGCACATGATATTCTTTCAAAAATACAAGATTATAAAATAACAACCTTTTGTGCTCCCCCAACGATGTTTAGATTCTTTATAAAAGACGGTATGGAGGGCTATGACCTTTCATCGTTAAAATATGCAACTGTTGCAGGTGAAGCGCTTAATCCGGAAGTTTATAATAAATTCCTTGAATATACAGGAATTTCTTTAAAAGAAGGATTTGGTCAAACAGAAACAACACTAACTGTTGCTACTTTACCCGGAATGGAAGTTAAAGTAGGATCTATGGGGAAACCGACACCTCAGTATAAAATAAAAATTGTAGATGATTCAGGCAACGAGGTTAAAGTCGGAGCTGTAGGTGAAATTGTTATTGACACATCTGAAGGAAGGCCATATGGGCTTTTCTGTGAATACTTCCTTGATCCTGAAAACACACAAAAAGTATGGCATGATGGGCTTTATCATACAGGCGACACTGCATGGAAAGATGAAGACGGTTATTTTTGGTATTATGGCAGAACAGATGATCTTATTAAATCAAGCGGATACAGGATTGGGCCCTTTGAGATAGAGAGTGTTTTAATGGAACATCCTGCAGTTATGGAATGTGCCGTTACAGCCGTCCCTGATCCGGTTCGAGGTCAAGCGGTTAAAGCTACAATTGTTTTAACAAAAGCTTATAAGGATAAAGGTGATAATAACCTTATTAAAGAATTACAAGACTATGTTAAACGCCTTACAGCACCTTACAAATATCCACGCGTAGTCGAATTCGTTGAAGAACTGCCTAAAACAATTTCAGGTAAGATCAGACGTGGTGAAATACGTAAGAACAGCGAAAATGATAAATAAAAAATTAAACAATCGCCTCATGAAAACATGTGGCGATTGTTTTTTCAGTCAATTGTTAACAGCTCCCCGTGTGTAAAACACACGGGGAGCTGTTTATATTCAACTATTCGAATATTTCTGCTTAGTAAATGCAGATCTTTTATTTTCCTTCTCGGATAACATAGCAAGTCCCTGTTCTGACACCAAATTCACGCATATCAGCAACTGAAGGAAGGAATAAATCAATTCTATTCCCTACTATTCCTCCGCCTGTATCTTTTGCGTAACAATAACCGTACACAAAACCGTTGTCTGTAACAACATATAAGAGAGAGTGTAAAGGTATCAGATTTTTATCAACGGCAACATAACCTACACGGGTTTTTTCACCTGTTGCGGTAACACTTCCGCCTACTTCTCCGTATGTGTATGCTGTAAATTTAATATCCAGCTTTCTTGAATATTCTGTCGGAGCTCCGCTGCCGTAATTAATCAAACTG
Organism: Clostridiales bacterium; assembly: GCA_003343705.1. Classification (GTDB taxonomy): domain Bacteria; phylum Bacillota; class Clostridia; order Oscillospirales; family UBA644; genus QAKR01. Next base: position 19,227 of record QAKR01000045.1, read on the forward strand.
CGCTTATCGACGTATTTAACGCCGTTTACAGGCTTGACTGTGATTTTTTCACTGACAACAACTTCATCTGATAGAACACCATCAATGTATTTTTGCCTTTTTGTAATTTCCTTTTTTCCGTCTTTAGCAGCTATATCAGAGTATTTACCTGAAAACGCTGCATAAACAATAGGAACTTCGGTATATTTACAAGGTATAACTTCGGATTCAACAACCGTTTTATAAGTTATACGTTCTACTTCCTTGTCAATATCGCTGCTTTCTGGGGTTTGTCCGGATGCATCAACTTCTGAGGTCTCCGGAACCTGAGAAACATTCAGCTCAGGAAGTTCATCTAATGATGAAATAGAATTTAGGCTAAAAATATAAGGATCATTTTCGCCGTCGAAACTAATATTCTGGTTTAAGGATAACTTCTGTAAATTTACTTCGGAACCGTCTGTTGCTTCCGGTATATCGATAACTCTGGCTGCTCGGCCGTCCGTTACTGCTTCACTCTGTACAGTCTCCATGGCGTATATAACCATATCATAGACCAAACAAGTTACCGTTACCAATGCGACAGAAAGAAAAATCGCCGCAAATCTACTAAGAATCCTACTGTTTTTCATAAACCTAAGTTTTCTGAAATCCATGTTTAACACCACCGGTCTATTGCCTACATCTTTCATTGGCAATAATAATTTTTCTTTCTTACAGTATATGGATAAAATTGGACAAATATACCGTAATGTTTGAAAACAATTATTACTTCAAATGAGAATATAATAAAAAATCATTTTCAAATTTGCTTCACCGGGTATTTGCTGGGAAGCGCATCTATGTCAACCTCTTTCGACCAATATATCATATGCCCAGCCGAAGAGGATTGTTTATGACTTTCAGGCTATTACGAGCGTCTTTCGGTGGTGCAACCAAAAACACTCGTTATTCAATTGAGTTTTTGCGTAAAATTATCTTTTTGTATAATAACCTAACTGCAATTGTTTAAATGAAATAAATGTATAAAACATAATATTCCATCCCTGACAAAACATTTTATCTCTTTGAAAATTGAGGAGCTTTTCTTGCTTTTTTCAAACCGTACTTCTTTCTTTCCTTCATACGGGGGTCTCTTGTAAGAAGCCCTGCTTTTTTAAGAGTTGACTTCATGTTTTGATCAGAAGTTACTAATGCTCTTGCAAGACCGTGTCTGATAGCACCGGCTTGACCGGAAACGCCACCACCTATAACGGTTGCAACAATATCGTATTTACCAACTGAGTTTGTAAGCTCCATGGGCTGACGTACGATAAGCTTAAGTGTTTCAAGACCAAAATAATCATCAATATCACGTGAATTGATTGTTATATTGCCTGTGCCTTCGTAAACTCTAACACGAGCTACGGATTTCTTTCTTCTGCCTGTGCCGTAAAAATACGGTTTTTTGGAAGTATACATTATTTCGGCCCTCCTTAGTCAATATTATATATTTCGGGTTTCTGAGCTTGATGGTTATGCTCTTCACCTTTATATATACGAAGTCTTCTTAATGCGCTACGACCGATGACATTGTTCGGAATCATGCCTTTAACAGCAAGTTCAAAAGCAAATTCAGGGTTTTTCTGCATAAGAGTAGAATATTTAACTTCTTTCAGTCCGCCTACCCAGCCTGTATGGTGACGGTACATTTTCTGATCAAGTTTGTTACCTGTTAAAATTGATTTTTCAGCATTGATTACGATAACGAAATCTCCGCAATCAACGTGCGGTGTATAAGTTGCCTTGATTTTGCCTCTTAAGAGTTTAGCAACTTCTGTTGCTACTCTGCCCATGGGTTTGTCAGCAGCGTCAACAATATACCACTTACGTTCTATGTTGGACGCATTTGCCATAAATGTTGCCATGTTATATAACCTCCATATATGATAAAATTGAATTAACAATCGTAAAGTGCCATCTCCGACAGCTTTTATTATACTATTATTATAATTTATTACAAAACAAAACTTAAGCTTTGAATACACTAATAAAATAATAAACATTATACAAGCTACTACATCTTTTATAATAGCGTGCTTCTCGCATGGGCGGCTTTGTCGTTGTTCGCTAATATTATATCATAGATTTTTTTTCTTGTCAATACCAAATTTCTAATTTATATAACTTTCATAATCTAAGCTTCATTTTACGTCTATTTGCTTCAATTTACGCCGTTTTGCTCATTTTCAAAACTATTTTTTCACAATAAGTTCATTTATAAGCTCTTCAGAAGGGGTAACAATAGCTGTTTTATACGTTTCATAAACCACCATGCCCGGTTTGGATCCTGAAGGTTTTTTTATGTTTTTCACTTCGGTATAATCAACTTCAACATTCTTACCATCACGAATTTTTGAGTTTGTTGCAGCAATTATTGCAGCTTGTGTCAGAGTTGAATTGGGAGGGGTCTTCCCTTCACAAACTACAATGACATGGCTACCGGGATAATTCTTAACATGAAACCAAATATCCTGTTTTTCAGCCATTTTTAGCGTTAAAAAGTCGTTTTGGGCGTTGTTTTTACCGACTAAAATAGTAAATCCATCACTTGATCGATATTCTGAGGGTACGCAGCTTTGCTTTATTTTACGGTCTTTTTGCTGCTTTTTAATATATCCTCCATTGGAAAGCTCTTCTCTTATTTGAGAAATATCAACCAGATTTTCAGCCGTATCCACAGAAGCTAAAACACTTTCAAGGTATTTAAGTTCTGTTTTTGCAAGCGGGAGCTGTTTTGAAAGAACCTCTTTTGCTGTTGTCGCTTTTTTATATAGCTTATAATATCTTTGAGCGTTTTCTGAAGGAGTCAAACGTTTATCCAGCGAAACTTGGACAGGTTCACCGTCTGAATAATAATCCTGAAGCATAACGTTTCCGTCACCTTTTTTTAGCATATATATATTAGCAGTTATTATATCGCCAATCCGCCTATATTTTTCGGATTTTTTACATTCTTCAATATCCAAAAGTTGTGCATTAATTTTCCTTGATACTCTTGATATAAGAGTTGAAAGAAGCTTTGTAATATCTGCAGCACCGCGCTTAAGATGCTCTCTTTTTCTGCGTTCGGAATAAAATTCTTCTAACGCCTCTGAAGGTGTAGTATAGTATTTCTTTTCCGCGAATTCACCATATTGATTTATATCAAAACAATAAAATTCAAGAGGCTTATCTGTGAATAAAACACAATAAGTAAATTTTTCTTCTAAAATATTTCTATATAGATTTTGCAACTTTTTATTTAATACTAACTCGTCACAATTTTCAGAATCTGTTTTGCCGGTAAGTTCATAAGAAAGTTCTCTTGACAGAAGAGGTGAAAATCCGGTAAAAGAAGAAGTTAAAAAAGTATCCAGACGAGCCCCTTTCGGTAAAGATATTTCTGTTTGAGCTGAAATATCCAGCTTATTTTGTGAAGGCGGCAATTCATAGGTTAAACCTGCAAACAATTGACGTTTCTCAGAAACAGAGAAATCTACAGGTCTTAAAGCATCTATAACCTTGTTTTCGAAATCGGTTAAAACAAGATTGCTCCATTTGCCCATAATTTCAAGTATAAGATGTTTTTCCACCGATTCACGCATTTCTGTCCTGCATTCAAAAGTAAAAATCAGAACACGTTCAAATCCTGGTTGTGTTACGTTTAAGAGCTTTGCACCTCCGAGATGTTTACGTAAAAGCATACAAAAATTCGGCGGCACGAGAGGATTCTCAAATTGCGCCGCCGTAAGACAAGCCCGTGAATTTGATGGATTTGCAGACAATATAAGCTTTGAGTTTTTTATTTCCGCACCTGGGGTGTGAAAATGTAAAACAATATCATCTTTTTCAGGTTGAGTTATTTTTTCAACTTTGCCACCTAACAGAGTTTTTTTGAACTCGCAACATAGGGCATAAGTCATTATTCCGTCAAGAGCCATTTTTACATTCCTTTTATAATATCCTTATGTTCCGAAACAATGAATATTGTTTGCGGAAATTCGTTTTCAAATTTTTCTTTTAAATATGTGATTATCAAATTTTCCGTAGAAAAATGCCCTGCATCAATTAAATTCATTCCCAGCTCATTCGCCAGCAGAAAATCATGATATTTAACATCTCCAGTTAAAAACGTGTCTGCACCGGCTTCCCTTGCTAATTCAATATAGTCATCACCTGCTCCGCCTACAACCGCAACTTTACAAACAGATGAAGAAGATTTTGAATACCTTACAATATTTGAATTAAGTACATTTTTTATAAAACAGACATAATCATCAAAAAGCATATCATTTTCAAGAAATCCTATTCTGCCTATTGCCTGCTTCCCTTTTTCAATAAGAAGTTCCGGTCGGTCTTTTATACCGGCAGCTTTTGCCAAAACATCGTTTACTCCGTTTTCGGCAATATCCAAATTTGTATGAGCACAAATAGCATCAATACCATATTTGGCAAGCAAATATGGCGCAGAATTCGGCACAAGGTTTTTTAAAGGGTCAAAAATAACAGGGTGGTGCGAAACTATAAGCTCCGCACCTTTTTCATATGCTTCAAAAACCACTGCAGGGGTAATATCCAGAGAAATTAAAACCTTTGTTATAAGGTTATCTGAATTTCCGACCAATAAGCCCACATTGTCCCACTTTTCTGCGGTATCAAACGGCGCAAATGTATTTATAAAGCTATAAATATCGCCTGTATTCATCTTCTTTTTTCTTCCTCTAAATAGTTTTCAATCTCTTTAAAAACTGTTGTTTCATAACGAAGATCTTCTTCTTTTGTAAGACGAGATGTTCTCATTCCACGTATTTTTGCACGTTGTGTACGGTAGATTTTTTCAATAAAATTCAAGCTTATTTTATCACGTTTTTCACGTAACGGTTTAGACGCATATATATCTAAATTTTCATATTCCTGCTTGCCGGGCTCTGCAATAATAACGGAGTAATAGCGGTGCTCCATCTCTTTTACTATTGTTTCATCAACTATATGAAAATCATTATCATATAAATATTTACGTAACTTATCAATAGATGTCATAGGTTGTAAAATAAGCTTTGCAGTACGATCGCCATATCCTCTTGAAAGGATATCAGCAATAAGTTCGCCACCCATTCCTGCTATAACTATTGTATCACAGTGATTAGGAACGCCGTCAAGGCCATCGCACTTCATTAAGGTAATTTTACTACAATCGGGACCGAGCTTTTTTCTAACGTAAGTGCCGGCTCTATCTATCGGGCCATCACCGATATCGCAAGCATACACTTCATTACAAATTTCATTTTCAACAAGAAATATTGGTAAAAGAGCGTGGTCTGTTCCGATATCGGCAACAACGCTTCCGATTTTAATATTATCCGCCAGCGTTTTAAGCCGAGGTGAAAGTTTTACAGAGATCACGATAATTGCTCCTTTATGCCAATTTTTTATTTAATGCCTGAACAAGCTCATCTACATTGATTCCATGAACTTCACAAGCTTCTTCAATGCTTTCGCCGCGTGCGCAAGCGCAGCCGAGACAGTGCATACCGTACTCCATAAAAATATCGGCTGCATCATTGTTAATTTTTAAAATGTCACCTATAAGTGTTTCTTTTGTAATTTCCATCTTTGTTCTCCTTGTTTATTCTTTATTATAAGCTTGCCGCCGCAATTGATTGACCGACTCGCCTACTGTTTTCATCAGGTATATGAAGTTTAAGTTTTGAATAAATTTCGGGGAATTCTGTTTTTAAAACTTCATTAGCATTTTCCAATATAAGAACGCCACCTTCTCCTGAAGTTACACGTCCTAAAATCAACACGTGTTTAATTTCATAAAACATTGAATAAAAAGCAATTGCATATGCAAAATAAACGCCTATTGTTTTGAATATATCTTTCGCTGCTTCGCTACCGTTCTCCATTAATAATTGAACAGCCTTAAGTTTTTCAGCGGGAGTCAAACTCTCTTCAAGTTCAATTCCTGCCATTGGCGCAAGTTTTATAACAGCGTCTTGAGAGAAATATTTTACACCACAGCCATAATCGCCGGACCACTCATCAACCATTGCATTATCGTCAAAGTCCACGGGAACAAAGGCCAGTTCATTAAGTCTACCTGTAATATTTCCGCTTTTATCAACATAACCACCGGCTTCACTTGTTCCCATTGCAATCCCGAGAACATCGCCGTCGTTGAGTTCCATTGATCCTGCAAGAGCTGTTACATCACCGTCGTTTGCAACATTTATAGGAACGCCGCCAAGTTCTTTAGCAACATCAAGATAAATGTTTTTTACGTGTTTATCAAAATCATCTTTTGATACTTTAATAAATAATGACCCTACCATCATACGGTTATCAATTACAACCCCTGCTGTACTTACACCGATTTTATCTATTTTAGGCATATGTGCAGCGGCAGTTTTCATTGCGTCTAAAATACCGTTGTAGTGATATGACGGGTCTGAATTCTTTTTGGGATGCCAAACAACTTCTTCAGAAAAAACAGCATTTCCGTCTATAACAGCAGAAACTTTTCTATCTGAACCTCCGGCATCAAACCCGATACAGTTACCATCAAGGATGCGGCCGACAGCTTCACTTTTTTCATAAGCAGAAGGTGCATTTTCATAAGTAACTATTTCAACCGTAAAAGGTTTTTCGTAAACTGTTGACATGAAATCAAAATCAAAAGCGCGCAAGCCTTTTTCTGAATATGCCTCTTGTATACGTTTACCGACAACCGGAGAACCGCCTATAAAAATTTTATAACCACCGTGTACCCATAAAAGAGCTTTGGTCATTCTCTCAACTATTTTAAAATTTTCGTCATCATGGCCTGTCCCATCGTTGTAAATTTCCATATCCAAACGTGAAGTAAGACCTTTGTTACGTTCAATAGCTATAGCAATTTTTTGTCCGCCTTGTTTTTTAACATCTTCCTCAAATTTACGGAAGACGTTAATCATCGGTTTAAAATTTTTATCCAATATTTCCTTCATTATCTTCACCCATTATTTCGTAATAGTAACTTTCTTTAATCCTCTAGGAGCATCAGGGTTTCTTCCTTTTACTGCAGCAAGATTACATGCGAACAATTGACCGAAAACGGCGAATGAGAACATGTCCATAAAATCATTATCACCTGAGTTGGGAATTTTAAATGAAACGTCTCCTGCTTCAAGAAGCTTGTCATTTGCAGATACAACCAAAACATCGGCGCCGACATTATGTAATTTTTCTATCATTTCAAGGGAATCTTTTTGTGTTTGTTCGCCACTCCCGGCATAAACAAAAACAGGAGTTCCGTCATCTACCATTGCAAACGGGCCATGATGGAAATCTGAGATCGGATAAGCTTTTGCTCTTACATAATTTGTCTCTTGAACCTTTAAAGCAGCTTCAAGCGCCATAGGATAAGTTATGCCTCTTGAAAGAATAAAACAATCTGTCATAAAGCGAGCCCTAGTTGCCAACGCTTTAACTTTATCGTTGTCTTCTATAACTTGTTGCATCTTTGCAGGAACTTCTTCAAGCATTTTAACCATATCGTCACGGCCTGCCCACATAAGAGCAAGATGAGCCATGATATAAAGCTGTGTTCCGAATGTTTTAGTTGCGGCAACAGAGCTTTCAAGGCCTGCATTGCAGAAAAGATGATAATCTGCACATTCAGCCAAAGGTGAATCTTCTGTATTAGTAATTGTACAAGTTAAAGCTCCGTTTTTCTTCGCCTGATCCATAACAGCAAGAACATCGGCAGCTTTACCCGATTGTGAAATACCTATAACAAGCATATTGTTATATCTTATGTTTCCTCCATAAAGAGTTACTGCAGAAGGAGCGGAAAGACCTACAGGAACACCAACGTAGCTTTCAATTAAATATTTCCCGTATATTCCTGCATGATCAGATGTTCCGCGAGCAGCAATAACAACATTTGTTATTCCTGCTTTTTTTATATCTGCAACAAGTTTTTCAAAAGTTTCCTTGTTGTAAGACAGGCAGTTTTTTAAAGCTTCGGGCTGTTCAAATATTTCTTTTTGCATAAGGGTCATTATATCATATCTCCAATCAAATTATAATCTTATATATCAGGTGTTTCTCCGCCATCATCAGGTTTTGAATCTGTATTTGGATCATCGACCTCCGGTGGCTTAGGATCTTCCGGTGTAGGAGGTTCAGGTGTTGTTCCTCCGCCATCATCAGGAGGTGTAGTTTCGCCTCCGGAGCCTCCACCGCTTGGGCCGGTATAAATATGTGGTGAACCAGACGGAGCATGAACTGTACATAAGGTGTTTGCATATGCAGATTTCGAATAATACGGAATACCCGGATATTCTCCACCGTCTAACAAATTCATATAAACAGGTAAAACACTATCATTATATAAAACAAGAGAAGAGGAAAGTTTAGGACAAATATACTCTGCATCTTTAACTTTAACCCTTATCGGGAAAGTTCTGACACCGCCGACAGGAGAAACAAAAATTGCAAGATGGGCGGACGGACAGTTATCATGAGCAATTTGGCCGGAAGCATCACAAACATAGAGAGCGTGATGAGCCGTACATCTTTTTGTGGGTTGAGTTCCTTCTTTGAAATAACCGGTTTTAACAGATGTAGTACCCGGGGCATTTGAACAATATTCGTTTGGCAACATTCCGCTTGCAGTACAATAAGAAGATTTCACAATACCGTCAGGCTTTACAAATTCACCGGAACTATAACCCTTTTTCTCATGAATAAGGTTCATAACTTTTCCCCAGATTCTTGTCTGGTATGAAATAGCAGAATCAGTTTCGTGGTTCTTATCATATCCCCACCAAATACCGCCGAGATAATACGGTGTATATCCGATAAACCAACGGTCGTAGAAGCTACTTGTAGTACCGGTTTTACCAGCTGTTTCAATTCCGTTGACTCTTGCAGCACGTCCGTTTGAGGAAACTTTTAAAACTTCTTCAAGAATATCTGTCATAATAAACGTAGTCTGTTCAGAAAAGACAACTCGTTTTTCTACAGGATTTTCAAGTATTGTTTCGCCTTTATAATTAACAACTTTTGCATAACAACGTGGTTTTGTATAAACACCGTTATTTGCATATGCCGTATATGCGCCTGTCATTTCCTGTACTGTAACGCCATATGTTAATGCGCCCACAGAGAGCGGTGCAATTTGTTTATCCTCTTCAACAAGGCTGTGAAGGCCAAGCATTGTTTTAGCAAATTCATAAGCAGTATCAACACCCACCATTGTTAAAACACGTGCCGACGGAGCGTTTAATGAATATGAAAGTGCTTTGTATACATCAGTCAAACCCGAATATGTTCCGTCAAAGTTAGAAGGCCAAGGTCTTGAAGCATTTAATTGAAGCGGAAAGTCATCAACAGTAGTTCCGGCTGTTATTATATTGTTTTCCATTGCATAACCGTAAACCGTTAACGGTTTTATAGAAGAACCCGGCTGCTTTGGAGCTTGGGTAACACGATTAAGCCCGAGCATACCTTTCTTTTCGCCTCTGCCACCAATTATGCCAACTATGTCACCGGTTTTGGGGTCCATTACTTCCATGGCTACCTGAGGATATATATATTCTTTTGTTTCTTCGTCATAATATTTTTCGCTGTTATAATTTTCCTCGTTAGCGAAAAAGTCATCCATGATTTTTTGTACATCAATATCAAAGGTTGTATATATTTGTAATCCGCCTGTATACATTTTATTTAAAGCTTCAGATCTTGTTAGGCCTAATTTATTCATCAAATCATCCACAACAGATTCAAAAACAGTATCTGTTGCATATGTCCAATCTTTTGATGACCCTGAAGAACTATCAATTGATTTATCACGTAAATCCGGAACTGCATTTATATATTTATCGTATTCCTCAAATGAAAGATATCCTTGTTCTTTCATTTCATAGAGAATTTGATCACGTCGTTTTTCATTATTTTCAGGATTTGTATATGGATCGTAATATGCAGGAGATTTTGTAATTGCTATAATAGTAGCTGCTTCAAGAGGATTAAGCTCACTTGCCTCTTTACCGAAATAATAAGTAGCAGCCGTGCCTATACCGTAACAGTTATTGTTAAAATAAACAGTATTAAGATAAAATTCAAGTATTTGCTCTTTGGAATAATTACGTTCAACGTAAAACGAACGAAACATTTCTTTTATTTTACGCTCAATAGAAACTTCATCTTCGTGCGTAATATTCTTAACAAGTTGTTGTGTAAGTGTCGAACCACCGCCAATATTTCCAGTACTGCCGCCTAACACTTTAGTTGCCGTATATTCTATAACAGCCTTTGCAGATGTTATAAAGTCTACACCCATATGTGTATAAAAACGTTTGTCTTCAATTGCTATGGCTGCATTTTTTACACATTGAGGAATATCTTCGGAATTAGTCCATGAACGATGTTCGCTTGAGTAAAGAGTTTCATATTCAACATAGTTTCCGTTTCCATCTAAAGCCCATATTGTGGAAGACATATTAAGATCTTGTTCCGAAAGTTTCTCAAGTAACTCGGGATCTGAATATGAATAAATAACCGCAGCAGCGACACCGACAGAAAGAACACCTACTACACCGACTATTAAAACAAAATACAGCATAAAAGAACCGAACTTTATCAAAAATCTTTGCCAAGAAGTTCGTTTCTTTGTATATTTATCAGGGTCTGATTTCCAAGAAGGATCCCCTGAAGATGCTCCGCTTCGCCTTTTTTTGTCATCTTCATTTTTTCTGGTTATATTAAATTTACCTTTTTTGCGCCTGTAATCTTTTCCCATTTTACGCCTCCGGTAATTTATGTAATAATATTATACAGCAACAACTTTGATAATTCAAGTAACTACTTATGAAAATTTTATAACATCAAATGAAGTATATTTATTTTATGTAAATAAAACCGAAAAAATTAAACTAAATTACAAATAATATAGTAATAACTGCCGTAAGTATTAAAAAACTTACAGCAGTTATTGTTTTTATCAAATCAAAAATATCATACTAACAGCTCATTACTCACAGTAACAGTTCCATCAGAAGAAACAGTTACAGACATTCCGTCTTTAACATAATTTAAAAAATCTTCACCAAGCCCGTCTACTGCAATTATGCGATGTTCGCTCCAGATATCTGCTAAAACTACGCCGGCAGCTGCAAGCGAATCTATTTGCTGAGAAAAAAGCATACAGGCAGGATTTGCACCCATGTCACAAGCAGTATGGAGAACAAGCCCACCGGTTGTAGATCCGATTGTCTGTGGAAGGCATAAAGCAGTACCAGCCATTTTTTTATTAAACAATTCTATATTGTTTTGGTCTGAACAAATCGCATCTGTTTTTTTAGCCAACAGGGCTTTCTGAAAACTTGCGAGTGTATTAAACCCATTATGTGTGACAAGTGCAGGAGCAGTTACCTGTCCCGGTATTACCGGTCGCCCATGAAAAACTTTAACATCTGCCATATCAGTTCGCCCCCTTTGTAATTTGGCTCAAAATTTCGTCTTCCGTACCATACCTTGCAACAGTATAAGTACGTAATTTATTTGAACATGTAATTATTGGCATGGCTTTACATTTTGGATTGTTCATATACATTAACGGGCAGATATAAGTAAGCTTTGCCCCTGTTGACAACAAACGCTGATATTCCGGCATTGTTTTAAATGTATCAATAACATCGGGAGCAGCACACAATACTGTTTTTATACAGACTTTTTTAATACCATTTTTATTTAATGATGTTTCTATTCTTTCTGTCCAGTTAACAAGCTGATTTATTGTTAAATGTGGGCAGCCGATAAACGCAAGGGCCGGCTTTGCGTTTTTATCAGCCCACATTATCGGATAGGAGGCTTTAACACGCTCAAGTTCTTCATCATCAATAATGTATGTACGAGCACCTTCAGCAATCAGCTCTTCACTAAGTTCAACAGCTTCAGGTGTTATTTTATCAACATGATATAGTCCAACCGCACCATTTGAAGCGGTTGCGGCTCCCATATCTTTAAGATATGCGCATGCATCGTCATCTAGAGTATGCAGATATTCATCAAGCCCCTTTATGTAAGGAACGTCCTCCATTACTTTTAAACCAATAGCACTACCCAGAACTTGGGCTTCGGGCTTTTTCTTACAGCGTACATCAATCACCCATGTTGCTTTACGTCCTTCATCTGTAAGTAAACCGAAATTTGGAACTTTACCTAAAATAGCCCCGAATAGATCTATGAAAGCAGAATTTCTGTTACAGCGAGCGCCTAAAACTGAATTGGCATATACAACAGCCGAAGACTCTGCCCAGCTTAGAATATCGCCTTTTTTAGGAGTATTACCGACTTGAGGTAAATAGCAGGCGCACGTAAATGCATTGTCGTCTTTTAATCCAAGAGCTTTTAACTGCTCCTCGTAATCTTTTTGTTTACCGTACATAACTTTTGCAACAACCTTTTGCAATAAGTTAGACGGTACATTTTTATTATCAATAGGTCGAGGGTCAACAGTAAACGGTTCTTTTGTTTTTAGCCCTGCATCTATCAGATCTTGCATAACATCAAACGTAGCTGTCATTAAAGATATACCGAAACTTGTGACCAAATGGCCGGGGCCACTGATCGGAACAAGTTTGTCTGCACCGAAAATTTCACCATACTGTACTATCGTACGCATTACTTTTTGCAGAGTTTTTCCCTGCTTGCCGTCAAAAATCTCTTGTTCCTCCGGCGTTAATTTCATGCTCATATAAAAAACCTCCGTTCTTACATTTCAATTTAATCGGCTATATGCTTATAGCTAAACGATAAGCCCCACGAGTTGCTTCAAGCACCTTACCGACTGAAAAACTATCACCGATATTATAAAGTTCCTTGCTGATATTATTTCTCTGACATGCAAAGAATAGTTCATCGTCCGGTTTACCACCCATTGCAAGGACAATCAAATCAGAATCAAAAACTTCTTGTTTTTCTTCAACCTTAAGTTTTACCGCAAGAGGATTTTCAATATTTTCAGGTAAAATCGGGTGCCATGTAATGTATGGATCGGGTACGGTTTTTGAGATATTACGTACAACCTTTACTTTATTACCTTTAAACCCCGTAACACGCGTACAGTTAAACAGTTTAACTCCCCCGCGCTGCATGTAATGTATTAGATGACCTCTGTTTGCAGTGCATGTATGATTCATAAAATACTCTGTCATTTCAACAACAGTAACGTCACAATTAAACTTATATCTAAGCCAATACGCCGTTTCACAACCGACAACACCGCCGCCTACAACAACCACACGCTTTGCATCACCTCGTTTTTCGGGATGAAGTAAAAGATCTGTTGCCTGTAAAACTTTAGCTTTTTCTATCCCCGGGAATTTTGGTGCTGCTTCAGAAAAACCTATTGAAGAAATAATAACATCATAATTTCTTTCTTTAAGATAATTAATATCGGCAGTAATCCCTGTAATAAATTTAAATTTGCCTTCGTTTACAGTATCGTAAACTTGTTTTTCCAAATATTGTTTATAATTTGCAATATCGAATTTAAATTCAGGAACACTTCCTGATATTATTTTACCTCCGATTTGCCCGCTCTTTTCTATTAATGAAACATCGTGTCCTCTTTTTGCCAGCGTAACAGCAGCTGTTACCCCGGCAGGTCCTGCACCAATAACAGCAATTTTTTTAACTGTTTGTGCCGGAGCTGGAGTTTCAGGATACATATGTTCAAATGCCGTACGTGGGTTAACGGCACATTGAGGATGGCCTCCGTCAACAAATTCATTAATACAACCTTCCTGGCAGCCTATACACGGACAAATCGTGTCAACCGCACCGGAATATGCTTTATTAGGCCATTCCGGATCAGCAAGCAACGGACGGCCAAGCATAACCATATCACACATTTCATCTCTTAAAACTTTTTCTGCTAAATCGGGGTACCCTAATTTACCGACAGCAACAACTGGAACTTCTACCCCTGCATTAGATAATATTTTGTTTTCTTTAAAATAATCTTTAACAATCTTGGCTACATCAATAAAACATGCAGGTGGCATTGATGACGGCGGATGCGGCAGCCACCAGTTATCATAACAGCCAAGATCCACATCAAACATATCAACCCCGGCTTCAACCAAATGACGCATATATGTAAGTGTCTGTTCCATACTGCGCCCGTTTTTAAATTTCTTTAAAGATGAGTTATTCATCCCCTTTTCGCCATATGTCTCGTTAAGAGCTAAAGACAAATCAATCCTGTACATTATAGGATATTTTTCATTTGTACGTTTACGGATTTCACGAACCATATCAAGTCCGAAAGCTTCATAATTAGAATAACGGCCAAGTTTTCGGCGATTAAATGCAGGATTTGTCATTTGCTCAAGTAAATAACCTTCATGACCATGTAGATATACTCCGTCTATCCCACAAGCTTTTGAATCAGCAGCAGCTTGCCCTGCATTTTTAATAATCTTTTTCAATCTATGTCCTGTTAAAGGCAGACATGGAATCTGAGGTATGTAAAAGCTGGGATTCATTGATGCAGAGCCCGGAAATTTCATAGAATTAACCAAACATTGAGGATTACCCACTCGGCCCAGCCCTGGAGTAAGCTGAATAAAAAATCGGCTTCCGTAAGCGTGAATTCCTTGTGCAAGGTCACGCCAACCAGCCAAAACAGTACGGCTGCGGTCTATACGGGGGAAATAACTAAGTTTACCTAATTCAGTTATAGAGTTGTCTAAGCCATGACTTATAGGAACAAGCCCTGATGTTATAAGCCCAACTCCGCCTTTAGCACGTGCAAAAAAGTATTCAAGCATTTTATCGTTAGGACGACCTGTTTCCTCACACATACTAATATTGCCCATAGGAGCCATAACAAGTCTGTTTTTCACTGTCATATTATTAATTTTAATAGGTGAAAACATAGACGTATACGGATAAAGATTTTTTGTCATTTTACCGCAATTAACTTTTTCTTCATTGTTAAACCAATCGCCGTATCCATCAATTAATTGCTGTATTTTTTCGTCGGTCTTCAACATAATATCCCTGCCCTTCATTAAATTATCAATAAAAAAAACCGATATATATTATTAGTATAACATATTTAAATAGGAAAGTAAAGATTCGTTTTTTATTAAAAATATATAGCGATATACAATATTAATATAAGAAAAAGCTCTTTTATAAAAAGATTGACATTTAGTGTTTACATAACTTATAATTATACTTGAATAAAATAAATTTTATAATTTTTTGCAAGGTTTCGCAGAGCTCATTCGTATTATAGTTGAAGGGAGATTTAGATATGGAAAAAACATCGTGCGGTACCAGCGATGTTGTTACAGAAGCTCTTCAAAAACATTCAAATATGGTTAGAAGAATTTGCTTTATGTACTTACATAATCGTGAAGATGTCGAGGACGTATTTCAAGAAGTGTTTTTGAAGTTATTGCAGACAAACAACGCAACTTTTGAAAATGAGGAACATAAAAAAGCGTGGCTTTGCAGAATTACAATTAATAAATGTAAAGACTTATGCAAAACCTTCTGGAGAAAAAACGTTGATTCTTTAGAAGATTACGAGTTACCATTTGAAGATAAAGCCGAAAGCGAGGTCATGCATGCGGTTTTATCTTTACCGAAAAAATATAAAGATGTTGTTTATCTATTTTATTACGAAGATTATACCGTAAAACAAATTTCCGACTTACTTAAACAAAAAGAAAACACCGTTTATTCCAATCTTCACAGGGCAAGAGAATTATTAAAGCAAAAACTTGGAGGATCATACTATGAATACTCATATTAAATCTGCATTAAATAAAATTAACGCAGAAGAAGAACTTCTTAAAAAAACAGATAGTTTTTTACGTGCAAACCTTGAAAAACCGGCAGATGGAAATACCATAAAAATAAAATTCAGGAGTGTTGATCATATGAAAAAGATATTAGCCGCATCTATCGCAGCAGTTTTTGTTTTTGGTGCCGTTTTAGCCGGAGGAATCAGATACAATCAAAAAAATCCTATAGCATATGTAAGCTTAGATATAAATCCCAGTGTCGAGCTTGGAGTAAACGCTTCGGACATTGTTGTAACTGCCGAAAGTGAAAACGAAGACGGGCAAGTTATTCTTGAAAATCAAGAAATAATTAATAAAGATATTTCCGAAGCTTTAACAGAACTGATAAACTCAGCATCAGAAAATAATTACATAAATGAAGACGGTACATCAGTTATTTCTGTAACCACTATAACAGATGATGAAAACAAGCTATCCGAGCTTGAGCAAAAAACAGAAGATGCTGTTAACAACTCAATATCTGATAACCAGTTAACTGCAACAGTATATACAGACTCTACAAATATGTCTATTAGAAAAGAAGCAAAAGAATTAGGTGTTTCATCCGGTAAGTTAAAATTGATAAAATCCATTCAAACCTTAGACCCTTCTGTTACTGTTGATGACTTAAAGAATTCTAAAGTATATGAAATAATGCTGAAAGCAAATGAAGTTATCAACGCTTTCAATACAGAAAATTCCGGAATAGAATTAAGCGATGCTCAAAAAGCAGCTATAAATAAATTACAAACAACGGCAGGTAAAACCGATTCACTTGTCAGAAAAGCTAAATTAGAACAAGCCAAGGCTGTATTTGAAGAAGCTAAAAATCAAGCTGAAAGTATTAAAGAAGATGCAGCAACTAAAGCAGACGAACTGAGAAAACAAGCACAGGATATTTTAAATAATACAGACAAAATGACTGAAGAAGAAATAGCAGCTGCAAAAGCTCAAGCTGACGCATTATTAAAACAAGCAGATGAATTGATTCAAAGTGCAGAAGTACAAGCGGAAGAAATTAAAAAAGATGCTTTAGATCAGAAAAAAGAAGCTATAGACGCTGCAAATGATAAAAATGACAAAAACGATGATAAAGTTAAAAATGAAGAGAAATCAAAAGCTGAAGAAGCTAAACCTGAAGAAAAATCAAATGATCAGGCAAACCAAGGTAAAGCAAATCCCAACAGCTCCTCAGATAAAGACACTAAGCAGCCAACAACAGATATAACTGCACCCGATTCAAACGAAAACCAAAATCCCGCTAAAGAAGATAAAAACAATAATAAAACCGACTCTGCTGAACCAAACGTTAAAGAAAATAACGGAAAATCCGAAAACCAGAAGAACAGTAAAAAAAATTAACAAAACCCTATTTTCTATAATAAATTCAATAAACAACCTCCGTGTATTTTATATTCACGGAGGTTGTTTATTTTTTAAGTATAATATGTATTAAATTTTCAACCTGAATAACCTATATATTAAATGTACAAAATATAAAAAGAACTTTATTAAAATATGGAATACGGTGAACATATGGGTAAAAAAAGAGAAGAATGGACAGGTACTTTCGGGTTTATTATGGCATCAGCAGGAAGTGCTGTTGGTTTGGGGAATTTATGGAAATTTCCGTATTTGGCAGGAATGTACGGGGGTGGACTTTTTGTAATTGTTTATCTGGTTATGGTTTTCATAGTCGGTTTTACTTTGATTTTAGGAGAATTGGCAGTGGGCCGTTATGCAAAAAGTAACGCAGTAAGTGCATTTCAAAAAATAAATTCTAAATTTGCTTTTGTTGGTTATTTAGGCGTTATATCAAGCTTTGTAATACTTTCTTTCTATTCCGTAGTAGGTGGGTGGATTTTAAAATATATTTTTTCGTTTTTAACTTCAACTGATTTCAGTGATTCAGAAGCGATTTTCGGAAACTTTATTTCATCGGCAGCCTCACCGGTTATATGGCATATTTTATTTTTAACTATATGTATTATTATAGTTTTAGGTGGAGTATCCAAAGGTATAGAAAGAGCTTCTGTTTTTATGATGCCGGCTTTACTTGTAATGATTATTTTCGTAGCTGTACAAGGGATTTTACTTGACGGAGCACACAAGGGTTTGGAATTTTATTTAAAACCGAATACGGAAACTTTTAGTTTTAAAGCTGTTGCTGTAGCTTTAGGGCAAGTATTTTTTTCACTATCGTTAGGAATGGGAACACTTATAACTTACGGCTCATATCTTTCAAAAAAAGAAAAACTTGTTAAAAGCTCAATGCTTATAGCCGGGCTTGATACACTTATAGCTCTCCTTGCAGGTTTTGCAATTTTACCGGCAGTTTTTGCATTGGGCATGAAGCCGGATTCAGGTCCATCTCTGATGTTTATAACTCTGCCTAAAGTTTTTATGCAGATGCCGGGTGGGATATGGGTCGGAACAATTTTTTTCATACTTTTAATTTTTGCGGCAATAACTTCGGTTATATCACTCCTGGAAGTTATAATTACCTACTTTGTAGAAAAACACAATTTAAAAAGAAGAACTGCTGCATTTATAACCGCTTTGATTCTCTATATTACCGGCTCCGTAACATCTCTTTCTCAAGGCCCCCTTGAAGGTTTTAAAATATTAGGTAAAAATATATTTGATTTTTTAGATATGTTAGCTTCAAATTTCCTGCTACCTTTAGGTGGTTTATTCCTTTGCATAGTTATCGGATTTATATGGAAACCTAAAAACGCTATAAAAGAAATAACTAATGAAAACAGCATTAAATTCAGGTTAAAAAGTTTATGGGTAGTTTTAATAAAATATGTTATGCCTGTCTGTATAGTATTTATAATACTTGACACTTTAGGAATATTTTCTTAAATAAGACGCACCCTTTAAGGGTGCGCTTTTTACATATTTTTTGAATATTCCATTATCACTTGTACAGATTTATCAAATTCCGCTTTTTCGTTATTTGTCATTTTTATCTCTACAATTTCCTTAACACCAGTTTTATTTATTATTGCAGGGACTCCCGCAAAAACATTTCGATGACCGTATTCGCCGCAAAGAAGTGTTGATACAGGTATTATTTTATTTTCATCATGCATAATAGCTTTTATTATCCCTACTGTAGTTGAAGCTATTCCGTAATTTGTTGAACCTTTACTTCTCATTATTTTCCATCCCATATCAATTACATCTGCCAACACTTTTGAGTGAAAATCTTTATCTGTGAAAAGCTCTGGATTATCGTGCATTATATCTTTCCACAGTTTTCCGCCTATTCTAACAGAACTCCAAGGTATCATTTGTGAATCACCATGCTCCCCCATTGTAAATGCATGAATACTTCGAGGGTCTACATCAACTGTTTCAGAAATAATATTTTTCAATCTTGCCGAATCAAGAGCGGTTCCAGTCCCGATAATTTTATTTTTCGGTAATCCTGAAATATTATAAATATAATAAGATATAACATCAACCGGATTAGTTATTATAATAAACTGTCCGCAAAATCCGCTTTCCATAATCTTAGGAACGATACTGTTTATGATAGACAATGATCCATCAATCATATCCAGCCTTGTCTGCCCTTCCTTATAAGGAGCTGCTGCAGTCATTACAATAATATCAACATCTCTTAAATCTTTGAATTCTTTAACAGTTACACGCATATTTCGGTTTAAAAACTCTATACAGTTTTCCAAATCGATAGCTTCTGCTTTTGCTTTATCTTGATTTTTATCAACTAAAAAAACATCATCACAAATACCTTGATTAATAATTGCATAACCCACAGCAGAACCTACCGACCCTGCTCCGACAATTGCTACTGCATTTCTTGAAATTGCCATTATTATCCCACTTTTCATTTTATTTATCAAATATATTTTTAATTAATTTTAGATTTATATACTTATTATATAAAAAAAATCCGCCGTATTTCACGGCGGATTTTTAATACTTTTATCCAAACATTAAGTTTCTTAAATATGCAGATGCCTGACAAGCGTTTCCTTTAGATAAAATATTTTCAACTTCAGTATCATCCATTTTATTAACGAGTTTAATAAATGTTTCCATCCAACGAACACTTTCGTTTACTGCATCACGGCCGTCTTCACGATACGGATATTGGTCTGTTGAAATCCAGTTGTTATAACCTGTCTTTTTAAGCCAATAGAATAATTCCAAATACTCAATTGTATGGATAGATCCGGCTATCATATCATCATCCCACAGAGTATAGTTGTCGTTCATGTGAAGATGGAAAAGTTTATCTCCGTATTTTTTGAGAACTGCAACAGACTCTGCAACGTTTTCATATGCAACAAGTGCATGGCCGTAATCTATTGTTACACCGCAGTTATCAAGGCCGATTTCTTTTACCATTAAAAGAGTACTGAATACATTTGAAGGATAGCTTCTGTTTCTTGGCTCTTTAGGTTTATATTCAATAGATATTTTTATATCCTTGTTATATTCGCAACACTCAGCAACACCTTCTTCAAACCAAGTGCGTTCTTTTATAAACTCACCTTGGAAGGGATAATCATATCCGTCTTGACCGGGCCACAAACTTACTAAGGGGCAGTTTAATTCTTTAGCAGCATCGATCATGGATTTTGTTACGCTTACAGCTTCTCTTCTTATACCTGCATCTTTGTTTGTAAATGCGCCCATCTTCCATTTTTCTTCGCCGAAATGATCAGGTATAATCGAGACCAGTTCTAAACCTGTTCTATTAAGATTTTCTTTAATTTCATTTATGTTATCAGGTGTTATATGCCATGTACCCACAAGCTCTACGCCCGTAACACCTTCTATTGATTTAACTCTTTCAAACATTTGTTCAACCGTAAAGGGAGCAGAATAGCTTCCGCAATATCTATCCGAACAACTTCCTACATTCCCAAGTATTACGCTGATTTTAGGGTTATACATAAAAACACATCCTTTCTTTTTTAAAGCTTATTTTTATTTTTAGCCTTAGCACGAGCCGCATATATGGCAAGAGCAACAATTGTTAATAAATACGGTACGATTCTTGTTAATTCGCTGGGGACATTTATAAGTTGCAAATTGTTTGAGAACGCATCCGCAAAACCGAAAAGCAATGAGGACAGCGTTGACAACAACGGGCTTCCTCTACCCATTGCCTCTGCAGCCAATGCAATAAAACCACGGCCTGCAACCATATCTTTTGTAAACATTGAAAGATATGCCATAGACATAAACGCTCCGCCGAAACCTGCTAAACCACCGCTTATAAGCAATGCTTTAAGTCTGATTTTTTTAACAGATTTTCCTGCTGTCTCAACAGCAGATGGGCATTCACCTGCTGCACGGATATACGTACCGGTTTTTGTCTTTTTAAGGAATATAGCTATAACTATAACACTGATTACCGCAATGTATGTCAATACATTTTGCCCTGACAAAACATCACCGATAAAAGGAATATCCTTTATAAAAGGAATTTCTATATTAGGCAACACTTGGCTTGGTAGCTTTGTTGAAACACCTTTATCACCTGTCAGCATATACAGTAAAAATACCGTAAATCCGCTTGCAAAAAGGTTTAATGCTATACCTGTTAAAATAATATCGGTTTTCAATCTGAGGTGGAAGAAGGAAAGCATATAAGCAAATGCTATACCTGATACTACTGCAACAAGCAAGCCTATCCATGCGCTTCCGGTAAAAGCACTACCGACAACTCCCATAAGTGAGCTTAAAAGCATAGTACCTTCAATACTGATATTTACAACTCCGGCACGATCTGAAATAAGAACTGCCATAGTAGCAAATAAAATAGGGGTTGTAACTCTTATTACGGAACTGATAAAATCGGCTGAAAATATGAGCTCAAGCATCTTGTCCATTTGCAACAGCCTCCTTTATAATATACTTGTGTTTCAAACGGCCTAATAAAGCAGTTGCTGTTACAAGCATTATCATAATTGCCTGAATAACCACTATAAGCTCATTCGGAACGTCCGTAACTCTTGCCATAATTGAAGATCCTATTCTTAAATAAGACAGAAAGAACGCTGCAAGAGGCACATATTGAGGTTTGTTTCTTGCTAATATTGCTATTATAATACCATCCCAACCGTAACCTGGAAGCGAAGTCCACTGAAAACGGTCGTATATTCCGAGTATCTCTACAGAACCGCCGAGACCTGCAATCATGCCACCTATAACCTGTGCGGCAATAATAGCACCGCCGACTTTAATACCGGAATAATTTGCAAATTTAGGATTATTACCGATACATCTTATATTATAACCTGTTTTTGTTTTATAAAGAAGAATATATACAGCTGCTATTAGAATTGCTACAATGAAAATACCTGTATGTATTCTCGTTTTAGGAATAAACTGTGTTAACTTATTTGCTTGATCTATTTTTTCAGAGGCAAGCATACCAAAATTAGGATCTCTTAAAAAGAAATTAAGAACAAATAACCCTAAAAACAGTGATACATAGTTAAGCATTAAAGATGAAACCATTTCACTTGCATTAAGTTTTGATTTAAGTATTGCAGGTATATAACATAAAAGTCCACCCACAACAGCACCGGCTAACATAGAAAGAGGAATGCTTAAATAAGGAGGTAACGCAAGTTTTGTTGAAACGGCGGTTGCGGCAATAGCACCTAAAAAGAATGCACCCTCAGCACCCATATTAAATTGGGATGCTTGGAACATAACGCATACTGCCAAACCCGTAAATGAAATAGTAATCATCATTTCAATAACAGACCCGAAGTTTCTAAGAGATTGTGCTGGACCCAATATAAGTGCATTTATTGCATTCATAGGGTCATCGCTTACTATAAATATTATAACAAAGGCAATAGTAAGAGATATACCAATTGCCAATGCAGTTGTTGCTACATTAAACAACCCAGTCTTACTCTTAAAGAGTTTATTGCGCATGATAAGCCCCTCCTATTTCCTCATCTGTTTGTTTTTTAACACCTAGCATATAATGACCTAAATCCATTTCAGAAACCGAAGGAACATCGTCAATATACGCAGATATTTTTCCGTTGTATACAACAACAATACTGTCAGAAAGCTTGGTCAGCTCTTCCAAGTCTGCTGAAACTAAAAGAACCGCACAACCGCTGTCCCTTAATTCAACAAGCTTTTTGTGTATAAATTCAGCAGCACCTACGTCAATACCTCGTGTCGGTTGCTCTGCAATAATCAGCTTTGAGTTTTGTGTAAATTCTCGTGCTACAACAACTTTTTGCATATTACCGCCCGAAAGCATTCCGACTTCAGTTTTTTCAGAACCGCATTTTATAAGAAATTCTTTCACAAGCTTTTTTGACATACCAGTTATTTTATTTTTATTAAATAATTTAAACTTATATAAAGATTTGTCTTCAAGCTTAGCTGAAATAATATTGTTTTCTATACTCATCCCCGAGGCTATACCCAAGGTCATTCTATCACTTGGTATGTAAGACATACCGTATTTTCTAAGCTCACGTATTCTTTTGCCTTTAGTAGAGTGACCCAGCATATTTATTTCGCCGCTGTCGGGTTTTTTAAGACCTGTAATCATTTCAATCAATTCATTTTGCCCGTTTCCTTCAACACCTGCAATTCCGACAATTTCACCTGCCCTTACGGAAAAAGTAATACCATCAACTACAGGCATTTTGTTTGCATCTTTCCATGCAACGTCTTTTACTTCTAAAAGATTTTCTTTTGGATCAGCCTTTGATTTATTTATATCCCCGGAAAAGCCGCCTCCGACCATAAGCTCGGAGATTTCTCTTTCAGATACATCTACAGTATTTACAGTCTGAACCATTTCACCTTTACGCATTATTGATATTCTATCGGATATCTCTTTTACTTCTCTTAATTTATGAGAAATAAATATTACCGTAAAGCCGTTTTCTTTCAACTTTTTCAGTTGTGCAAAAAGTTCAACGGTTTCTTGCGGTGTTAATACTGCCGTAGGTTCGTCCAAAATTAAAATTTTTGCACCTCTGTACAAGGCTTTTATAATTTCAACTTTTTGTTTAACGCCTACTGCCAATTCTTTTATCGGAATATTCGGATCAATTTTTAAATCAAAGGACTCGGATAACTCTATAACCTTTTCTTTTGCTGTTTTCTTATCAATGAAAAGACCTTTTTTAGGTTCATATCCCAGTATTACATTTTCGGTTACTGTTAAAGAATCAACTAACATGAAATGCTGATGAACCATTCCGATACCGATCGCCATAGCGTCTTGAGGAGATTGAAATTTTACCGGCTCTCCACGGAAAAGTATTTCACCGTTATCAGGTTTTTCAAGGCCGTATAAAATTTTCATAAGAGTGCTTTTGCCGGCACCATTCTCCCCGACTAAAGCATGGATTTCACCTTCACAAACGGAAAAATTAACTAATCTGTTTGCATATATACCATTGCCGTATACTTTTGAAATCTCTCTCATTTGTAAAATATCAGACATATTAAGCTCCAGTCCTTACTCGGCATACGCCGATTTTTTTTATACCTAATTAATCCAATAAAATAAGTTAAACAAAGAACTTGTTTTCATATTAGGCGGTATTAACTCATTAATACCGCCTAATAAAACTTATTTATTTACGGATTTACAGAATCTCTTAAAGCTTTAATATCTTCAGCTGTCATGTCAAACGCAGATTTAACTTTTATTTCACCTGATTTAACTTGTCCTTCTAAAGCTTTAATAGCTGTTCTCATTTCTTCAGTTGCAATCTTTTGATAAATTTCGTTATCGGCAAGACCGACAGCGCCTTCTTGTATACCTAATGATTCAGTTTTGCCATAAGGTAACGTACCTTCAATATGCTTTTTAATTGAAAGAAGAACAACATTATCGATGTTTTTCATAACGGAAGAAACAATTTTGTTAGCCTGTTCGGGTTTTGAACCAAGTAATGAAAGTGCTTGGTCAGCGTCAACACCGATAGCATATTTGTTTTCAAGAGCAGCAGCTTCCATCAATCCAAGACCTGCTTGTGCAGCAACGTTCATTGAGATAGCCGCACCAAGTTTGTATTGTGCTATAGCAAGTTCTTTTGCTTTTGCAGTATCATTAAAGTCGCCTATATAGGAAACTGATACTTTTGTATCTTTATTGTTGTGTACTGCACCGTCAATATATCCAACGATAAAGTCGTTTATAACAGGAATTTCCATAGCGCCTACTGCACCTATTATATTTTTACCACTGGGATTTAAAGTAGCATCAGAAGCGATCATTGAAGCCAATGCACCTGCTAAAAAGCTTGCTTCGTTTTGTTTAAACGTGATTGCGTATACATTTTCAAATTTACCCTTTTCGTAATTTACAGAAGAGTCGAAAATGATATATTTCTTTTCGGGATACTGAGGAGCAACTTTTTCAAGTATTTCCTGCATTTGATAAGTTCCGACAACTATGATGTCGTAGTCCTGTTCGGAAGTATCCAGTAAAACTGTTTCCCATTTTGTGTTGTCAAAACCCATCTCAATAACTTTTGTATCAGCTCCGAGCTGTTCTTTAACAAGTTTCATACCGTTATTTGCAGAGTCAAAGAAAGATTTGTCACCTAAGTTACCGTTAAGAAGACATGCTACCTTAAGCTTCTTTTCAGTATTTCCACCACCGCCGTTGTCAGGGTTTTCATTATTTTTGCCGCATCCTGCGAACAATGTTAAGGTTAACAATGACGCCAATAAAATTGTCAATACCTTTTTCATAAAAAAGAGCCTCCTTTAAAAAATTATATTAATTAATTGCGCTTCAATGATTTATTTTTTTACATATGGTTTTTTCATATGTTCGGTTATCATTTTAACAAACTTGTCCTTGTCTACACTCATTGATATGTAGCAATTAGGTTCATTTCCCGTAATTCCCCACAAATCAGCGACTGTCTCACCAAGAGTCAACGGATCGTTAACAGATACATCAAGATATGTTTTTTCATATTTTATCAAGGTATCATCAATTAAAACGCCTACACATAGAGCATCGTGTATCGGACAAGCCTTAAATCCGAAGTGTTTAACATGAGTTGATGCGAAAAAGTCTAAAAGCTGTGCGACAATATCAGAAACTTTATCGCCTTGTGCTCTTAAGTTTTCGATATCATTTTCCATGAATACTGCTTTCATAGATACATCAAGGGTTGTAAGATAAATATTACATCCGCTTGAAAAAACGATTTTTGCTGCTTCGGGGTCTACATATATATTAAACTCTGCTGCTGATGTTATATTTCCCGGATCAATAACTGCACCGCCCATGATAACAATTCGCTCAATTTTTTCTTTAATATCAGGGGCTTTTATTAATGCCATTGCGATATTTGTCAAAGGGCCTACTGCAACTATATAAATTTTTTCATCAGATTCTCTTAACGTTCTGATAATATAATCAACACCATGTTCTTTTTCAATAGGTGTTACAGGAGCAGGAATCTTCGGTCCGCCAAGACCATCTTCACCATGAATAATAGCACCTGTTAATCTGTAGAGATCACGCATCATAGGTCTATCGCAACCTGCGTAAACAGGAACATCAAAGACATCTGCGTAATCAAGAATTTTTCTTGCGTTTATCTGTGTGTACTTAAGTTCACTGTTTCCGGCAACAGTTGTAACGCCCAATATTTTTATATCATCAGCTCTTGATGCAAGCAGCAAGGCGATGGCATCATCATGACCTGGGTCACAGTCAATAATTAATTTCTTCATATTCAGCCTCCGTCATTAGTAGAATAATTTATTTTTATTTTATCGATAAAACGTTTAACATATTTATTTCTCAAAGTTATAAAAATTATACTGTGATTCAATGAGTTTTTCCTGTTGTTCCTTTGAGATTTTTATTTTTCCTTTATATATGGAAATGAAATTATTATTTTTTAAACGATTAATACATCTGTTAATTGTTCTAACACTTACACCGCAAATTTCTGCAAGTTCTTGCCTGTTTTTATTTATAATGCCTGTCCCCTCTGCTATTAATAAAGAAGCAAGCCTAACAATTGATTCATAATGAGTATATGTGCTTGCTTCATTAGAAGCAACAATAAGTTTTTTTGCTAAGAAAACGGCCATCATATAAGCAATATTATTATCGCTTTTTACCCATTGAAGAAAATGGTTAACCGGAATTTTAATTATAGAACAGTTGGTATATGATTTTGCACTATACACTAAAGTCCCTTCTTTTGCCAAACTTTCCATTTCGCCAATAGTATATCCTTCACCGACAAAAACAACTCTAGTTTGCGTACCGCTTAAATTCTCATTTGATATTATTGCCGTTCCTTGACATAAGATACAGACAAATTCTACAGGGTCTCCTATTTTGAAAAAATATTCTCCGGCTTTTTTTTCTTCTAATATACATTTTCCCCAAATTTCGTTTGACATATTAGATATAATTTCAGTTACTGCCGGATATTTATCAATAAAATCGATTTTACTCATATTAATCATGTAATCACACCCAAACCACTTAAAATATATGTTACAATTAATTATATAATAAAAAACTTTATTTGTAAACACCTATATATTTTTTAGAATATCAACAAGCTATTATATGCAATTTATCTTACGCATTCATTATATTCGATTTTTTGTCAAATTAAAAGGTCACATGTCCCTTATTGAATAATATATTACAATTTAACAAATCTGTATATATTATTTTGTTCACATATTATAAACAAACTGTTAATATCTGGTATATATTAAATTATTAAGAAATAATTTTCATTTTACAACCGTGTAAAAACTCAAAATTTAACATTGTAAATAATATATAAAACAACAAACAATTAAAATATTAGTAATTATAAACATACTACTTTATATTTTACCGATAAATCAAATTTATATCTATTTAATAAATAAAATTATTAATTTATTAAAGCAAAATCAAATTATTTTTCTTTTTAATCTATTGAATGATAAAAAAAAATAATATATAATGTATTATATATTATTTTCATGAAAGGAAACAAACAATGACTGAAAAACTCAGAGTAGGCATAATAGGCGTAGGTTGTATGAGCAATTTACATGCAAACTGTTACATGGATATACCTGAAGTAGAGATCACAGGTATTTGTGACATTGTAAAAGATCGAGCAGAAGAATTTCGAAAAGCACATAATCTTTCGCAAAATACTTTTTTATGCGAAAATTTTAAAGAGCTTATTACCCGGAACGATATAGACATAATAAACATTACAACACCAAATTATACACACTCCGATATAGCCATTGCTGCAATGAGATCAGGAAAACATGTTTTTATAGAAAAACCTGACTGTACAACAGTTAAAGAAGCCGAAGAAATGAAAATGACGGCTGAACAAACAGGTAAAGTTTTGATGGTTATGAGGAATAATCGTTGGTATGAACCTTCTTTATATGCAAAAAAACTTATAACAGATGGTAAAGCCGGTACTATATATTCCGGACGCTGCGGATGGATTCGAAGAAGAGGCATCCCCGGGAAAGGAGGCTGGTACACAACAAAAAGTAAATCAGGAGGAGGGCCTCTTATTGATCTCGGCGTACATATGATAGACCTTGCCATATGGCTTCTGGGTAACCCCCTCCCTATTTCTGTTTCCGGTTGCACATATGCAAAATTTACAAATTCTGATACAAGTGTAAATAGTGTATATGGAAATCTCGGAGAGCCTAAGTCGGATGGGGTTTTTGACGTTGAAGATCTTGCAATGGGATTTATTCGTTTTAACAACGGGGCATGCCTTCAAATTGAATTTTCATGGGCTTCAAACATCGAACGAGATTTAAAATTTGTTGAACTCAGAGGTACTAAAGCAGGCCTTGCATGGACCGGTAAAACAAATCTTGCAATCTTTACGGAAGATGAATATAAAAATTCAATTGATATCACCCCTGATTTTCAATTTGTAAACGGTCACGCCAGAAATATACAGCATTTCATTAATGTAGTTTTAAAGAAAGAAGAACCGGACTTTATTCCGGATCAAGGGGTTAATATGATAAAGATACTAACAGCTGTATATGAATCGGCTAAAATAGGTAAGGAAGTTATATTATAATAGTATAATAACAATGATTATATTAAATAACCCACCTGCAAACATATATTGTTAAAAAAGATAATACCCGTCGTTTAAAACGACGGGTATTATCTTTTTTAATTATTACTTGTTTGATTTTATTGCTGCTTGTGCAGTATTTATATAAAAGTGAAGAACTGTTTCTAAAGGGTGAAGGGAGGATTGGTCTTTTGAATTGTTTGACGATATGGATATTATTACATATTTGCACTCGGATAATTATTTAACCATAGAAGATTCATTTCATTTTAAATATTGGCTTAAAGAATAATATTACTTTACAGAATAATTATTACTATTTTAAACATTTATTTGTATTGATGTAGCACCGATATTTTTCAATAAGACATCTTTAAGATGTCTTATTGTACTTAAAGTAAATTTGATTACAACCTTTTGATGAGTGCATTTATGATATTAATGCAAGTTTTTATATTTAACTTATTACTAAAACATTGTTTAATTATAAAAATAAGTATTTTACTCATTCCCAAACAAGCAAATTTGAAAGTAGCAATCATACTGTTATTAAAAGTAGCGAACTGCAACAGCATTGACTCTTACGAAATTGAAGCGGTACAAAATACTCTTAATGTAGTGTGAGTTATTATTTCGGTTATTTTTGCATACAGTGCGCAGTTGTAGGAGAATAAACAAAATTAATAGATGATTTAATAAAATAATGGGAAATGAAATACCTTAAAAAATTATTTGTATAATATCTATTAAGGCGGGGTTTCAGTCTTTTATTAACAAAAGACCGAAACCCCCATAAAACAACCAACTCTTTTACAAAAGGGACAAGGAAAAGGCTTGCCTAAGGTTAAACCCAATGAATAGATTTTTTATCATTTTACTATATAGTTATACATAAACCGTCCCTCTGGCGCAACATCACCGTAAGTATAAAAATCCATAATATCGCCGTTACATTCCGTGTTATCAGCCCACTTAAAGTTTACCGTATAGGTATCAGCGGTTATTCCTAAAGCAGCAAGCGGAATTACAACTTGTAAAACATTATCAGTTACATTGTAATCAACATCGCAAATTGAACTCCAATTCCATCCACCGCTACTTTTTTCAAGTTTTGTTTGAGATTCTGAAACAGCTGAACGATTGATAACATACTCAAACCCCTCCCAATTTTCAGAGGAGTTACCAATGTCAATATAGAGATTCATCCATGAATTGTCGGTAAAAGGGGTTAGCTTGTTTGCGGTTTCAACATAAAAATATAAATTTTCTCTGTCATGGGAAACCTTTGCAAGAACAATATCGTTTCTACCCGTATTATTAGAAAAATAGCTAGGATATATTGACTGATCTCTGTCAAACACATCATCAGCATATGCATAAAAATTCGGTCCTACATTATCCCATTGGTTAACATCCGCATATATATCTATTGTTTTAGCTTCTGTTGCGGGGCGAGCTTTACGCGTACCTTTAAATGTTCTGATATATGACGCAAGCTGATAATAATAATGGTCTTTCAAAACCCCGGTTGACGGCTCACAATCACGGCTATACAGAGGAGAAAACTGGTCTACAAATTTGCCGCTTTGATTTATTGCGTGCCACTCATTCCACCCTGTCACAAAAATAAACTCAGGATCCTTTTCAATGGCATATTCCCACTGTTCTGCAAAATTCAAGCCGTAAAGCATATCCCTTTCTTCATTTTTAGAAAAACCGTTTGCAACTGTATAAGCACGATTTTGAATGCCGTCCATATCTGACATACAGGCAACAGACGAACTGTCATACCTACAATTTTGCGCAACTGAAACTGAAAGTTGTTCAAACTTACCGTCAGGGTTAAGCCCGTCCATCTGAGGATATTTTGACAACCAGTTCCACATTCCGTTAGAAGGAATACCTGAATAAGAGCCGTTACACGCGCGGAAAGTGAAAAAATCAGAAATAGGTTTATTTTCATCCTTTGTTGCATCAAGGAACCCCTGAGCACAGAGGACCAGCGGTTTGCCTTCCCAATAAAACCACAGGTCGTTATATGCGCCCGGCTCATATATGTCATAATAAAGTTTGGTTAGCGAATCGCCTGCATTGCTACCCCCAAATGGAAGCATAAACGCTATTTTGGGAACATTTATCCCGCCTGCTTTTGCCCGCTCGAACGCTCTGCATAAGCTAAAATATTCATCTTTCCATAATTCTACATTATTTGTGGAATCGAAAAATAAAACATCAACACCGGCATCTGCAAGCAACTGAGCTTGGCGAACAAGAACCCATTCATCAGTGGATTTATAATAATCCCAAATAGGTTTATCCCAATAATGCAGAATTTTACCCGAAGATGCCCAGGGATAATCCGAAACATTCATACCGTTCTGATTTATATATTCAAGTATCTCGGCATTATTCCCTGGAGTAGTAGAATAAGCATATTTTTCAGAATGCCATGTCCAGAAAAAGATACCGCCAAATTTATCTTCTTTTACGTCCCCTGTTTTACTATTAAGCGGCAAAGTCCTACCAAGACCGTCTGTACAAGCATATGTATCTGCATACACATCCCTTGCCACATATGCATCATTCTCAGAAGGTAAAACTTCATCATATTCCGCATAGTAATAAATATCATTATCTGTTGTAAGCTCGGAAAGCAATACATCTTTAGAATACATATAATTCAGGGAAAAATATGGGTGTAAATTTCGGGACTTGAGTGCATTTACATATATTGATGAATAATTCCATGCACCTCTTTGGCATCGCAGATTGTAATCCCTATCTGCATTTACACATAGAATATATTCACCTCTTTCAACAGCAGGAAAGGAAAACATTGTTTCCTGCCCACCTGCAAAAAATATCTCTGAGTCTGCAATCGCCTCTCCCTCACGCGAAAGAGAAAGGCTCCCCTCCCAGCGTTTCAGGACTACATTTGCATTTATGTTTGTATCAAAAGAAAGATTAACACCATTAAAAAATGCAGTGGCATTAAACCGTACAAAAATCGTCTGGTCTTTTGTAACAGTAATCGTGGATGAAGATGTCTGCGTCGCATTATACAACGGAACCGACGTCTCATTTTGTTGCACGACTACACAACAACAAAGAGTGAAAAGCATTAGAATAATCATTAACAGACCTAAGAATTTTTTATACATTAAAAAACGCACCTTTCTATAAATTACATCATAACTAAAAAAGTTCATTATTCAACTTGGTTTATAAAAGTGTAAAACTAACCATTACAATATGTGAAACATCTTTAAAACCGTGGTTGCATAGCATACGGGATTCGACTTCCTTAAACTTATTTTAAAATTATAGCATATTCACTGAGTTCTGTCAATCAGATTTCCTGTCTTCTTTGTACAACACCGCAAGATTCGTAGAGTTGTAACAAACACGAAAAACAGATTCTACATTCTATAGCAATCTCTTAAATGGTTTCAACTCATAATGCCCCTTCATTCAATATTTATTTTCTCAACATCTCTATTAGATTTTTAAACCTATTTTGTTTCGTCTCATCTATTTTTACAGTTCTATATGCGCTGGAACAATATATTTGGGAATTTTTGTATCTTTTTCAAGAGTGATTCTATAATAAATGTTGGGGTAGCACCTCAACATTTATTTTTAATACACAAAAAAAGTGCATGCTTACAGGATTCTACGGGTAAAAGATGTATCGTTCAAAGATAAAAAAACTGAAATTATTTTAAGAAAACGTAGGTATATCTGCCCTCATTAATACAAACGGTTTTATGAATAAAATGTATTGTTGCATAAATATTACCGCGGAACCACCAGGCTTACAGCCTGAGTTACAATAACGCTCAAAGAGCTTGTGTCATGCCGCTATGTAGCAATGAATTCAATGTTTCCGTAACGACTGTACAATGTATTTTAATGGACGGAATAACC